>JBAVAV010000547.1:0-2946 GCA_049585895.1 Candidatus Sulfotelmatobacter sp.
GACCAAAATAAAAACCAATACGCAGATAGCGCCGGACCGATTCATAATATTTCGCTCGTACCCATCGTACTACTCGAATTGGGAATGCGGCGCCGACTTGTGCCCTCCCGGCTATCCCCAGGCCTGCTTTCCCATCTAACATAGGAAGATGTCCGAAGTCTCAGGCCCGGTCCAGATCGAGGAAAGGCCCACCGATGTTGCCGATCTCCGCCTTCTGGTCGAGCTTCCATCCCGGCCACGAGTTTTTCTCAGCAACCTTCGGGACATATTCCTGGCGCGTGAAGCCGCGCCGCTCCTTCTGCGTTCCGCGCCCGCCCCGTTCTGGCCGGATGTTTTCGTCACCCGCGGAGTGCCTTGGCGTCGTTTCTTCCAATCTGGAGCCTGCCACGCTTTAGCATTTGCGCTGGTCTGGCTGGCCTCGGGCTTCAGGGCACTTCAGCCGCAGGCCGCGCCCCGGCGCGCGATCCACGACGAAGTGATCTCCTACACCCCAGAGGAGTATCTACCGCCGCTAGATACGCGCCAGACCGACTCGGCCCAACCGCAGAAGGCTGATCCGGAGTACTCGCCCCAGCCCATCATCTCCGTGCCCCGCGAGGCCGACAATCGCTCCCAAACCATCGTCACGCCGCCGGAAATCAAGCTGAAGAGGGACGTTGCCATGCCTAACGTGGTTGCGTGGTCCGAGCAGCCGCAATTGCCGATTGCACCCGCGCCGTTGGTGCCGGCCTCCATCGTTTCGCGCCTTGCGCCAGCGGTCGACAATCATGTAGTGGCGCCCGCTCCCGACCTCGCTAGCGCTGAGAGTCATCGCGCTGTTCCCGGGATGCAGACTTCTGTCATCGCGCCGCCGCCAGACGTGCAACTCTCTGCGCAGAAGCTTTTGGCGACCCAGCAAGCCGCGGTGATCGCCCCTCCACCTGCGGTAGAAGCGGCCTCCGGGCGCCGCCTTGGCGACATCAATATCGCTCGCAGCGCCGTGATCGCCCCCGCCCCCCGGCTCACGCTGGACGCACAACGCGCCGTCGCTGGCAGAGGGGCCGCCACGCTTTCTGCGTCGCCGCAGGTCGTCGCCCCGCCGCCCGCGCTGCGGACGTCTTCTTCGGGACAAGGCGGCGGACGCATGATCGCTCTCAACCTGCATCCTGCCGTAGGCGCGCCGCCCGATCCGCCCGCAGGCAACCGCCGCGGCAACTTCGCGACTACGCCGGAAGGCCGTCGCGGAGCCTCGGGCACACCGGGATCGGCCACCGGAAAATCCGCCAACTCTGACGGCCACGACGGTGCCAAGGGAAAAGAAAAAGGCCTGCCATCGGGCCTTTACGTCGGGAAGACATCGATCGCAGCGGCAACCTCGCCGGTTGCGGGCGACCCCGCCGGCAAACCCGCAAACACGGTCAATCCCAACCTGATGGCCGGCGCGCGCCCGCCCCACATTTCCAGCGCGCCGTCCCGCACCCTCCAGCCCGAGACCGACACTAAGATAAGCGAAGAGGAGCGCGAAGTATTCCGCGACCGCAAGTTCTATTCGCTGACCCTGAACATGCCGAACCTTAACTCGGCCGGAGGAAGCTGGATTATCCGCTTTGCCGAGCTAAAGCAAAATACGGCGGCCGCCGACTTGCCCGGTCAGCCGCAAGGTTCAACCGCCAGCGATCTTTCCGCGCCATCGGCAACGCGCAAAGTCGATCCGGCGTATCCCCTCGAACTCATGCGGCAGAGGTTGGAAGGCACGGTGATTCTCTTTGCGGTCATCCACGCCGATGGCACGGTGGGCGGCGTGCGCGTGCTGCGCAGTGTCGACGATCGCCTTGACCAGTACGCCCGCGAAGCCCTTTCGCAATGGCAATTCCATCCCGCCACAAAAAGCGGCGCGCCTGTGGACGTGGAAGCAACATTCCAGATTCCGTTCCGCCCGGGCCGGACGCAATCGAGCTTCTAGACGCAGGGTCAGCCGCAAAGCGGCGAAAGAATGCAGCCCACAGCTTGCCCTGAGCCTGTCGAAGGGGCGTAAGCCTTGGGTGCCTGAAGTAATGTTCAACAAGCCCCGAAGGGGCGTCAGAACTAATCCCAGATATACCCGTGATCGCAAGCCCAGAGCAATCGGACGCAGCAGAGCAGTTCCGAATTGCAAGACGCCACGTCATCCGCTGGGATTTTGAATTTTCCAATAATTTCCACAGCTCATTGTGACATCTGATCTGCGCCCACACCGAAGTTGCGCAATCATGGTCGAGGCCGTGACGGTCTGCTACACAGCAAATCGTCGCGCCCCAAGTTCTTTATTGTCTGGATTTCGCGGAGGTAATTATCCCTTGATATCACGTACTTCCGGAGATGGTTGCAAATACAGAATGATCCGCTCTCTCGCTTCCACTTTTCCGATGAGAGCGTTGGGCCGCCATACTTCTGTGATTTTAGCACTAGGAAATGGCGGGAGTGTGTCACTGCAAGAACGGCTTAAAACCTAAAACCAAGTCATTCACGTAATCGACCAACTGAACGAGCGATGGAAGCAACGCCTGACCAGAAACAACCTTAGGCTGATGGATGGCTTTGTCGATTTCAGCCTCCATCTCTTGCTCCACTTCACCATCAAAGGCATCGACCCCACGGAAATGTGGGTCGCTTGCTTTGAGGTTGTAAGGCCAATCCGTCACTTCGCTCAACCAGTCAGCAACCAAGAAACAGTCGTGGGAATAAGTGAAAAGGGTGCGGTGCTTGTCGATGTTGTCCAACTCGTGCAATCGCCAGAGGGCCTCTCCCTTCCCGTTTTTGTAGGGTTCGAGCGCATCAATGACTTTTATGACTTCGGGGAGGATACCTTTTACTTTTCCAGCCTTCTCCCGTTGGTAAGTACCGGCATCCTTCGCAATCGGAAATTCGACTCGCCTACCGGGTTCCTTCCCGGAACCAACCCAAGCGAGTTGGTTTGCAAGATGGTCG
>JBAVAV010000548.1:0-3469 GCA_049585895.1 Candidatus Sulfotelmatobacter sp.
GGCTTGCTTGTTTCCAACAAACCAAGCCGAATCCGGTAGAATAAAGGTTTTCACCGGACCCTTTGTTCCGAACTGATCTCATCTTGTCTTCGACCCTGGCCGCATGGGCCGCCCCTAAGGGCATTGGGCAATATCTCCGCCAGCATCTTCTTGATAAGACGTTCCAGGGGCTTTATCACACCGATGCATTTGATCTGGCCCTGTTGATTCCGTATTTCATTGTGCTGACCCTGCTGGCAGGTTACGGGATGCACCGCTACATTCTTGTGTATCTGTATTACAAGCACAGAGACAAGCGCACCTCAGCACCGGCCGCGTACTTCGACGACCTGCCGCGCGTCACCGTGCAACTGCCTGTTTTCAATGAGCAGTATGTGGTCGAGCGGCTGCTCGAAGCGATCTGCAAGTTGCAATATCCACGAGAGAAGCTCGACATTCAGGTGCTCGACGATTCCACCGACGAAACCGTGGAGGTGGCGCGCAATCTGGTGGAACGCTTCGCCGCATTGGGAAATCCCATTACCTACCATCACCGCGCTAACCGCGATGGCTACAAGGCGGGCGCTCTAGCAGAAGGCTTGAAAACGGCGAAAGGAGAATTCATCGCTATTTTCGACGCCGACTTCACTCCGCCGGATGATTTCCTGCTGAGCATCATCCACCACTTCACCGACCCTAAGGTCGGCATGGTGCAGACGCGCTGGACACACATAAACCGCAACTATTCTTTCCTGACCCAAGTGGAAGCCATCCTGCTCGACGGCCACTTCGTGCTCGAGCACTCCGGCCGCGCCCGCAGCGGCGTCTTTTTTAACTTCAACGGAACGGCCGGAGTCTGGCGGCGCACAGCCATCGACGAAGCCGGCGGCTGGCAGCACGACACGCTCACCGAAGATACCGATCTTTCCTATCGCGCCCAGCTCAAGGGCTGGAAGTTTATTTATCTGCAGGATGTCGAGTGCCCCGCCGAATTGCCCGTGGAGATGACTGCGTTTAAGACTCAGCAGGCGCGCTGGGCCAAGGGATTGATCCAGACGGGAAAGAAAATTCTGCCGCGCGTGCTGCGCAGCGATGCTCCCCTGCACACCAAGATCGAGGCCTGGTATCACCTGACCGCCAACCTCAGCTATCCATTGATGATTGTGCTCTCGGTGCTGATCCTGCCGGCTATGATCATTCGCTTCTATCAGGGATGGTTCCAGATGCTCTTCATCGATCTGCCTTTATTCATGGCCTCAACATTTTCCATTTCCAGTTTCTACCTGGTTTCGCAGCGCGAACTTTTTCCCAAAAGCTGGCCGCGGGCATTGTTATATCTGCCGTTCCTCATGGCACTCGGCGTTGGACTGAGCATCACCAACACCAAAGCCGTCATCGAAGCGCTCATCGGCAAGAAGAGCGCCTTCGCCCGCACTCCGAAATACCGTGTCGAGTCGAAGACAGACAAAGTGGGTGTCACCAAATACCGCAAACGCCTGGGCTGGGTTCCCTGGCTCGAATTGCTGATCGGCGCGTACTTTGCCGTCACGGTTTTCTACGCCGTCGAAAACGAGAACTACATCACCGTCCCCTTCCTGCTGCTGTTTGTCGTAGGTTACTGGTGTACCGGATTGATGTCGCTGCTTCAGGGCCGGTTCGGCGGCGTTTCACTCAGTACGACGACCCATACCAAGCCGTTTCCGGTGGGAGTGTAGGAGTGCTTCAGACGTAGCGGGCTGCTTGTCTAGCTGTTTGGCACCTGACGGTCCTTGACGCGTAGATCGAACCTGCTTAGATTGGCCCGTTGACTGTACTAACGTGACGCCGTCGTCATAGCCAGTGCCGATTCCTTGGAGGAAATCCATGTCCACGCTTCATGACACCCACAGCCGCAGAAAGTTTCTGAAGGCATCTGCCGTCCTCACCACAGGACTCTCCGGATTTGGCCTCCTGCCCCAAGTGGCTTGGTCGAGCGACGAGGAGATCAACATCATCGGACCCAAGGCGGGTTATTCGCCGCAAATCGGAACGCTCGTATCGATGATGACCTGGATGCGATCCGGGGTACTGCGTTCCGTAAAAGGCTTATCGCAGAAGGATCTCGATTACTTGCTCGACAGCAAGGCGAACAGCATCGGAGCGTTGCTCCTGCATCTGGCAGCGACCGAAACCTACTATCAGATGAATACCTTGGATGCGAAGCCCTGGGGAAGTTGGCCCGATTCGGTGAAGCAGAAGTGGGATACTCCCATGGAACTCGGCGAACCCGCCCGCAAGGCGATCAAGGGTCACGACGTCGAGTATTATCTGAAGATACTGGAAGAGACCAGGGAAAAGTCGCTGGCGGAGTTCCGCAAGCGCGACGACAGTTGGTTGATGTCGGTGGATAAACAATGGCCCTGGGGTCCGACGAACAATTACTGCAAGTGGTTCCACGTTTGCGAGCACGAGTCGAACCACAACGGACAGATTAAACTGCTGGCGAAGCGTCTTCCTGGAGCAAAGGCCGGCAGCGAATAGTCGATTCGCCGCTGCGGATAACAGATTGACGCAACAAATTTGGATGTAATCTTCTAATATGCGAAAACTGAGTCACTCCATACTTCTGTTCTTTTTTCTTCTTGTCATTGCGCTCAGCGCCAGCCTTGCGCTTGACCGCCAGCCCAACTCCGACTATCACGCCCGGCGCGAAGCGCTTGCCAAGAAAACCGGAGGCGTGATCGTGCTGTTCGCGCCGCTGGAGAACGAGGGACCGAACGAAATCTACGGCTTTCGTCAGGAAGATAACTTCTTCTATCTTTCCGGCCTGAGTGAGCCCGGCGCTGCGTTGCTGATTGCGCCGGCTACGGAAGCCAAAGCTGACACGGCCGCTCGTGCCTATACGGAGATTCTTTTCCTCCCTCCGCGCAACCTGACGCAGGAGAAATGGACCGGCCCCAAGCTGGGCCCGGAAAATCCAGACGCCTCAAGGCTCACCGGGTTCGATCGCGTCGAAGACATGCGCAAGCTGCCCGACGACGTGGAGCGGCTGCTGACCGGCGCTCGTCCGGCCATTTATACCGACTCGGCTTCCCATGGTGAGACTTCCGCTTCCGACGCACCGCTCGCCTTCTTGAAGCGCGTCAATTCATTCTTGTCCTTCCTTGACGTCAAGCCAATGCTTTCTTCGCTGCGCACTTACAAAGATGCCGGGGAGGTAGCGCTGACCCGCAAAGCGGTCGATGCCTCGGTGGCGGCACACTTCGCCGCCTTCAAAGCCGTCAAGCCGAACAGGACGGAGCGCGAAATTTCCGCGCTGATGCAATATGAATGGGGCAAACGCGGCTGTGAGCGTCCCGCGTATGCGCCCATTGTCGGCTCCGGATTCGATTCCACGGTTCTGCACTACTCCGACGACTCCAACGTTATGAAGGCGGGCGACGTGGTGGTTATCGACGCTGCCGGCGAATACTCGATGTACGCTGCCGACATTACGCGCACGCTTCCCATC
>JBAVAV010000549.1:0-2047 GCA_049585895.1 Candidatus Sulfotelmatobacter sp.
GCAGTACTTTCGGGACAACAGGGCTCGCCTGGGCTGTCCAGCTGACAGTCTTTTTCCTATTCTATCGATCATGCTGGCTTCATGACCACTCGGGAGAAGACTTGTTCCAAGGAGGCCGCCCATCATGGCCCACCCACCCTTCGCCAAGGATCACGCCCGTCAAGCGCGCCTGTTCCGCCAGAGCCGTGAACGCTGGAAGCAACGCTGTGCCGCCAAACAGGACGAGATTCGCTATCTCCGGGTACGCCTGCGCGATCTGGAAGCCAGCCGCGCACGCTGGAAGCAGACGGCGCTCCAGAATCGGTCCCGCCCCGAGCCACCACCGACCACCACGGCCCTTCTGGAACCCAACCTGGGGGGAGCCCCGGCGAGACGGCGATCTTGACACTCCCCACCCCCGTGGGGGACGCCACGCCGTCTCGCCTGCCCGGTCACGTCTATCCTCTGGCCACGATGCACTTTTGCTTGCTGAGCGTCGTCGGCGCCCACACCAGCTACCGGAGCGCGCTGCTGCTCTGCGCCCACCTGAGCTTGGCGACTCCCTGCGTCGAGACCGTGCGTGGCTGGTTGTTGCGTGTGGGTTTGTATCTGTTGCAGCACGTCCCGCAGCGGCGTAGTGATTGGATCTGGATTATCGACCATACGCTGCAATGGGGCACGGCCCGGTGCCTGGTCGTCCTTGGGGTGACCGAGGCGCAGTTGCGCACGCACGGCTTTCGCCTGGGCCATGCGGACGTCTGTGTCTTGGCCCTGGAGGTCGTCGAGCATTCGGACGGCGTCGTCGTCCAGGAACAACTGCGCGCGTTGGCTGAGCGTGTCGGTGTGCCACAGCAGATCGTTAGCGATCACGGTGCCGACCTCGCCAAAGGTATCCGCTTGTTTCAACAAGAGCAGCCGGCCGTGCTCGACACCTACGACATCACGCACAAGATGGCGTGCTTGCTGAAAGGGCTGTTGGCGCACGATGCATCGTGGCAAGCGTTCCTGCGTCAAGCTGCGGCCACCGGGGCGCGGCTGCGTCAAACGGCGGGTAGTTTCTTGTTACCGCCGACGTTACGTGCCAAGGCCCGCTACATGAATCTGGAGACCTTGCTGCAGTGGGCCCAGCGCATGCAAGGACTGGCGACGCCCGCGGGGAGTGCGCGTTTGGCGGCGGCCTTGGGCGTTCCGCTGGCGGAAGCGCAGTGGTGGTGGCAAGAGACGTTTGGTTGGCTGGAGGGGTTTCGGGCGGACCTGCAGACGTGGTCCCAGTTGTGGGCGTTGGTGCAACGGGCCGAGGAACAAGTTCGTGCGGCGGGCATCGGTGCCGACTCGGGACAACAGTTTCGGACGTCCTGGTCGGTCGTGGCAACCGACGATGCGCGCGTGCAACGTCTGGCGGGGCAGATCGAAGGATTCTTGACGGTTGAAGGGAAGAAAATGCCTGCGGGCCGAGCGTTATTGGGCAATTCGGAAGTGATTGAATCAGTGTTCGGGAGTTACAAGCAGTATGTGGAACGGGGCGTGTGGTCGGAGATTGGCAGCAACGTGTTGCTGTTACCGGTGCTGCTGGTGACCTTGACGACAGACCTGCTCAAGCAAGCGTTGACGGCGGTGTGCGGTGCGCAAGTGCGCTTGTGGTGTGCGCAGCACCTGGGGCCGAGTCGGCAACAGCGTTTTGGGCAGGTGTTTGGCAAGCGCAAGGAAAAGGTGGTCCCACCGGCCGGGTGCAAGGAAAGCAAATCGCTGGAAGAGCAGCAACCGACTTGCCGACCACCCCCGTCAAGCATGGTTGCAGCATGAAAAAACTGGGAGCGAGGAGCCACAGGTTGGACAGCCCAGGCTTCCTCACGCGGAGCGTGAGGGCTACACTGGGTGGCTTGCTTCCAGCCGCTCGCCTAGTAGCGGATCGACATTCGCAGCAGCAACTCGTCAAAGTGGAAATGGTGCTGGCTGTAGAGGGGCGTCGCGTAGCAGGCGCCGAACTCCAGCTTGTCCTGGATCAGCACCGCGTTGACGCCCGGCGCGATCGTGACCATCGTGCCGGTGACATCGAACTGGCCGATGT
>JBAVAV010000550.1:0-9201 GCA_049585895.1 Candidatus Sulfotelmatobacter sp.
GATCTGGAGGTCTCCATCGCGGTTGGTCACACGCACATCCCCACGCCGGGAAACGATGGAGACGGAAACTTTCCGTGGAAGCGAAATGTCCAGATCCGTTTCCACCGGATGGTCGCCCGCGGCCTGCACCCTGGCATCGAGCGTGACCAGACCGGCGGTGGCGGTAATGTTGGGCTTGGTCTCGCTATTGTACTTGTCGGCATCAGACTGATTGTCTGCGCCGATGCGCTTGTGCACTGCGACGGTGATCTTGTTGTTGTCAGAGGCGTTGACGCTGACCGCGCCATGATCGTCAAGGATTTTGAGGCTGGCGCCGGCCGGGAAGTCCTGCTCGAGGTGATCGTCGAAGTTGAAGGTTTCGCCGAAGATGTTGCTGATATCGTCGTCGTCGATTTTCATGTGATCGCGAAGATCGCCCCAGTTGAAACGCGAGGCCTGCGTAGCCATAAGGCCGAATATGAGGATGAATACGACCAGCAGAATGCCGCCGGCCCCAATGCCGCGAGCCGGCACGCCATCGCGTTGGGCTTGCTGGTACTCGATCAGCTTAATCACGCCCCACAAGATGAGTAGCACCGGCCAGTAATGCGCGAACCAGGTTCCGATGCGAGCCCAGGACAGCATGTGCAGGTTACCCAGCAGAAAGATGACGCCCAGAACGATCAGCACAAACGGGCCGGCAAAAGAGCGGCGGCGATGCCGCGGCGGAATTGGCGCCGGGACGATGGGCGGGGGCGTGCCTACGTTAGGCGTTCCGAAGTTAGACATTGTGCGCCTCCCCCGAGGAAGGAGTTTGGTCCTGGCCCGAAACTGGAGGCGGGGGCTGCGGCGGGATTGGCGCCGGGCCCGGCGGCAGCGGACCGATGTGACCGGCGGCGGACGCGCTGCTCTGCAGCAGTTTCACCACGCCTACGACCAGGATCCAGGCCGGCCAGGTGCGGTCCAGATCGGCAACATGCATCGTGTGAAACAAGAACAGAAAGCCCGTGGTCAATACCATCGCGGGCCCCATCAACCACCGGGTGCGGCAACGGGCGCAAGTGCAGATGCGGCTGGAGCGCTCCCAGTGGCGATAAAACATCCATGCTCCGAGGAAGATCAGAATCAGCGGCCAAAAGCGCTCGAAGCCGTACTCCATAATGCCCATGGTGTGGAGCAGGAAGAGCACGCCGAGGCCGATAAGCAGCACCGCGCCCACCGGCACTCTGCCGGCGTCAAACTTGTCGCCCATGCTGAAACTCTGGCCCAGGCCCAGAGGATCGGGCGCGGGCTCGCCCAGCTGCAAGGCTTTGGCTGTGCGCACCGCGTCAAAGATCTGGTAGAAGTAAAAAAGCCCGAGCGAAATGCCCAATACCGTGTCCACGAACCAGGGCAGATCCGAGCTCAAGCCCACGATCATGAGCACGAACACTACCAGGTGCGAGAGTCCTTTGGCATATTGCGCGCAGTAAACGGCGCCCACGCCGAAAGGAAAGAATCCGGCCAGGATGCCGGCTACCGCGGGGTTCGGGCCGGAACTCGGCAGCGACGGTCTCACGGCTCCGCCGCCTACCGGGGGATAAACGGCCTGCGGGGGCAAAAATCCAGCTGCCGGGGCTGTGCCTTCCATACGGGCGGCGAGGCAGGACTCGCAGTAAATCACTCCGCGAACATCGCGAGTGCAGTTGGCGCAGAGCGCCTTGCCGCAGGTGCGGCAGAAAGCTACCGCGGCAACGTCGTTGTGCGTGGCGCAGTTCATACGAACCTCCTGTACGTGGTCACCGACACTACAGGCAGATCGTCTTCTCCGTCGTGAAGGGCAGATGGGCCCAGAGGAGCGCTGGCCAGAATAATACTGCTATCGGTCTGGCTGTAGTTGCGCTCCTGTTTCTGCTCGGGTTCTTTACTGGTGTCGTTCTTGCGTTCTTTTGGTTTGTCCGGTCCGGACTCTGCCGGGGCAGGCTCAGCGGGGGTTATGGTGCGCTTGATTTCGCGTACCCGCGATTCCACCTCGTAAACGAATCGGATGTTTTCGTAGTAACGGACAACGCGGGCCTGCGTGCTGTAATAGGTGTGGCGCAGGGCCGCCGGCCGCAGGCTTACCTGGCGAAGGTCGGCGGGCCTGACGCCAATCGCGCTGAGCGCCACCGACAGCGAGAAGAAGGCCATGCCGAACGACATGACGAACCGCGGCTGCCGTACCGTAGCCCAAACGGGTTCGAGTATTCCCGAAACCGTTTGCGAAATCCAGGCTTGCGCGCGCTCGAGCCGCGAAACGCGAGTTCGCGAAGCAGGCGCGTTGGCATGCAGGCGTTGGGTATCTACGCCGGTGGTGGATGCCAGGATGTTGGTGAACAGACCGGCTGGAGGTTCCACCTCCGTGAGACCTTTCAGCCAATCGCGGCCTGCCTCTACTTCCGCGAAAAGCGGCCCGCACGCGGAACAAACCCGGGCATGGGCCTGGAAGCGATCGAGTTGAAGCCCGGTGAGAATGCCATCGAGGGCATCGCTGAGCAGGCCGTCAAACTCGTGGCATTGCAAGGCGTTGCCGCTCTGATCTTTCTTCGGATTGGTGTGGTCTGGCATCACATCACCTGCCTATAGGTACGTTGCAACAAGCGGGCTAGTTCCGCCCGTCCACGATTTATTCGAGATTTCACAGTACCCTCCGGAACCTTCAAAACGGTTGCGATTTCACGATAGTCCATATCCTGTAAATCCCTTAGAATCACGGCTTCGCGCAGTTCAGGGGACAGCCTGCCAAGGGCCGCGTGCACGGTTTCCCCCACCTCCCGGCTGCGTACGCTGGCATCGGGGAGCGCGGATTGGTCCTGAATTTGCTCGCTGAGCGGCTGAGCGTCCTCGTGCCCGGACGCGGCCGAATCCAGGGAATCGGTCATTCGGTCTTGTTTTCCCTTGCGGAAGTGATCGACCAGCAGGTTGCGAGTGATGGTAGTGACCCAGGTGACAAACGCCCCCCGCGAGGGGTCATAACTCGAAAGCGTGCGGTACATCTTAATGAAAACTTCCTGCGCCAGATCTTCGGCATCATCGGCCGAACCGGCGAAGCGGTAGCAGATGTTGTAAATGCGGCGGTTATAGTTCTGGACGATTTCCTCCCAGGCGGCGGCGTCGCCGGCCACACAGCGGCGGACAAGCATCGCAACGACCTGGACGTCTTCCAAACCGCGCTCCCCGGAAAAGCCTGACTCGCCAACTCTAAAACAAAACCTGTTATCCCGACCGAAGCTTCTCCTTCCGCTTAGGAAGGGGAAGCGCAGTGGAGGGACCTGCTGTTTCTGCACGCAGGCCCGAGCCCCAAGCCCCCACCCACAAGACAGTACGCGGATGTGCGGACCAAAGTTCTTGGCTGTAAGCGATCGGAAACAGGGAATTGTAGCAGCGGGAGAGACGCGGCCCGCGGTTTCCTCGTCCGCAGGCCGCCTGGCAACTTTTCCAGGACAAAAAGACAAGAAAAAAGTGGCGCACCGGAGTGCGCCACTGAGAGAAACTTCAAGCTGACATCTACTGTTGCAGATCGAAGTAACCGAGCGTCAACTGATTGGTGTCGGTTTCGATCGCGATGCTGCTTTGATTGTTGATCAGATAATAGGTGAAATTGTCCGTCTGGCTTGCACCGAGCGTGACATCCAGACCGGTAATGCTGCCGGTAAAGACACCGCTTGGATCGGCCGTGAAAGTACCGGTGACAAGCTGGTCTGTGATTAAGGTGCTGTTTGGAAAGGTGAGCCAGTTGATGTCGGCGAAGCCAGTTGGGAACGTGACGGCACCGTTCGTGCCGAGGGCTCCGAGTCCGTCCGCCGTAATCGGACCGATGCTGAAGAATGGGGTTTCATTGCCCGGGAACTCGTTGATCGCATCCGCGCCGCCGGTGACTAAGGCATAGTTGCCGAAGAGCGAGCCAGCGCTGAAGCTGCCACTTTGTCCGTAGGCAAGACCCGAGAGCGTGTCGGTAGTGTCCATGGTAGCTGCCACCGCCGTGCCGGCTCCCGACAAGTAGAGTTGGAGTGTAATGGGTGGAATTGTTATGCCGTCCGTTATGCCCGTCATCGTGACTCGTCCGGTGGCATCCACCGTATAGGTTCCGGTGACGGCGATTGGAGTCTGCGTTCCTGTCCCTGACAGGTCGTTGTAGTTGATGGTGCCGGTTACGGTGGTGCCGTCGCCGTTGGCGGTGAGCACCCCTGCCGCTTGGGTCACTCCAAACCCATCAAAGCCAGTTACGCCCACGACGTATGTAACACCGGCAATACCGGAGCCGAAGCCGCCAGTGTTTGTACCCTGGGCGAGGGCCGTGCCTCCTGTAGTGCCGAAGAACGTATCGAGAGATTCCACCAGCCGGATGCGGGTGTCATCGACGATGTAACCCACGAGAACGATCTCGGGGACGCCCGAGGCCACGCTGGGATCTAGGGTGAACGTGACCAGACCTAGTGCGTCAGGAGCAGAAACAGTGCTGGTGTTAGCAAAGCCCTGAGCCTGCGAGACGGTGCCAGCGTCGTTGATATCGAAAACGCTGCCCGTTCCCGAGATTGTCGATGAGCCATCGCCGTTGGGGGTGTCGACGTTGATGATGCCTCCGATGGCGAGTTGTGATTCAGCAGAGTCCACTCCGGCAATAGTGAAGGCATACCCGCCTGAGGGAGCAGTGGTGCTGGTTTGCAAGTCCAATGTTCCACCGCCGGTCGCTGAACCGTCGAACTCAGTGATCAGAGCAGTGCAAGTACAAGCCAGCGTGCCGTTGAAAGTTTCCGTCCCGCCCACACCGACATTGCCGTCTGTTCCGGTGCAGTCCGTCCCGTTGCAGGTTACGAGGGTGATTTGCAGGTTGCCGTCCAGGGTGTTGGAAATGCTGCTGGTCGCACCGTTAATGGTGTCGTGGGCGGCGACGTCGAAGTCGACGTAGTCCTGTTCGCCGCCAGTGATGAGGCCGGCGGTGACTGTAAAGACTCCAGCCACGGAGTAGGGCGCGAAGGTGAATGTGTCGGCACCGGACACGGAAAACACGTAATTGCAGGTTGTCGCGGGTGGGGTGCACGCCAGGGTTGTGTTCGGGCCACTGATTTGTATAGCGCTAGAGGAGGCAGAGACCGTTGGATCGGCATTGGAGGTAGCTGTAATGATGACGTTACCGCCGGCCGGAACAGTCGCTGGCGCAGTGAAATCGGTCGCCACACCAGTGAGGGTACTGGCGGGAGTGAAAGTGCCGCATGAGCCCGCAGGGGTGCAGGACCAGGTTACCCCAAAGGGCGTGGAATCGTTGGTGACGACTGCGGTGATTCCGGCTCCGCTGCCGACCTGCAATGAGGCCGGTGTGCTTCCCAGGGCAACGGCGATCGCTCCAGTCGAGGCCGTGATGGTGATGACAGCCGAGGACGATTTTGTGCTGTCGGCCATAGAGGTAGCCGTGACGGTCACGGTATTGCCGGTTGGAACTGCAGCCGGCGCGTTATAGGTGGCTGAGGTTGTAGTAACGGCCGTAAAGCTGCCGCAAGCCCCGGCGCTGCCGCAGGTCACGGACCAGGTTACACCGGCATTGGTTGAATCGTTGGCGACCGTCGCCGTGAGAGGCGCGGTGGCACTAGTCTGCAGCGAAGTAGGGGCGCCGCTGAGCGTAACGGAAATCGGCGGCGGCGTTGTGTGGCTTGAACTGCTGCACGCGACCAGCGCGGCGATCATGAATAGAGCAGTAAGTAGAAAAATCGATTGGCGAAGTTTCACAGGGTGCCTCCCTTGGTTTCAACCGGAGCAGTTTTATTGACCTTCACGGCGCGGTGTTGGTCCTGCGCAAAGACCGGAAGGCCTTTGGCGTTGCGGATGGTAACGGTGCGGCCGCTAAAAATCATTTGGCGGGCCAGGAAATAATCCTTGCCGTGCAGCGATACCGAAGCCCCGACGATCTGAACCGGCATGCCGGCTTGCAGGGCCTCGCGGGTCTGCTTGCTGAGGAACGGTCCCAGGTGGGCATCGACTACACCTTGTGGGCCGGCCACCAGCAGGTGCATTCCGGCGGGACTGCCCACCGTGCGCTTGGTGACCACTTCCTTGATGGTTCCGTTCAGAGTGGTTTCGTGCGCCGCATCGTAGGCGGGGCCAAAGCCCTGTCCAGGATGCGATTTGGGCGCCGTTGCGGCACCGAGTGGAATAGCCATGATCGCGAGCAGCAAGCCGGTCAGCAGCCCCACGAATATTCGAGTGAGCTTGGTCAAGCAATTTCGATTCATAGATGTGCTCCTTAGAGAATTAGTCAGCGAGTTCTGTACCCTGAGCTGATTCCCGGTTTGCGTCGCGGGGAAGACGAAACTGAGGGTCTGCATCAAAGCCCCGTCCTTCGCCGGCGGGAATTTCTGCTCCCGAATCTGCGATGGATGGAATGATTGCGGAATTATGTTTCAGCGGATGGGCAGCGTCAATCGAGAAATGAATGTAGATGTTTGGATTGTTGGTACTTCAGGACATGTCCTATTGGCCATGAGCCCGGTGGAATTTGGCAGGCATAGCTCGGCCTAATGGACAAGGATGTTTCGGTTCGGCCTAGTTTGATCCCCTCGATTGGGGCGTAAATTTCACGTTGATGAAGGCCTCTCGCTGCAATGCTCCCTGGCGCTCGCCCGGCCTGTAGGACGACCGCCATACAATTCCCAGGGCGGCTTCGGTAAGGGCAGCGTCGGAACTTTGTACAACCTCTGCGTCGAGTACTTTGCCTTTCTGGTCGAGGATGGCGTGAACGATTACGGGCTGAATGTCTCCGCCGTAACCTGCCGGCGCGCGGACGGACTCGGGGAAGCGGAGCGGTCCCGTCATGATGGCTCCGGGACCGTGGGAGAGCATTTTGCGCGTAGGAACGAATTGGTCGGGATCGGCACTGCCTGCGTCGGCAATGCTTTCAAGGTGAATCTGCAGGACGGTTGCGCCGCCTTCCACGATGGTGATCTGCCGCGGCAAAGTACGGCCGTGGAACTGAAGCGCTTCGGTGTAGTCGTAGATCGAATAGATGCCGGGGGCCTCGGAATGCGTGCGCAGCAGGCCGGACTTGGGATCGATGCAATATTCACTTTCTTCCCAGCGGCGTCCGGGCGTGGCGGTCGCATCGTTGCCGCCGCGGGAGATCAGCATGCACGCCACCTCGGCGCCTTGCCAGTTGGCGTTCGCCATGCGCAGAAGCGCGGGAGCGAAGTTTCCCGTTACCGGCCAGAAGACCGCGTTGCGCACCATCTGCAGGCGGAGCGGCATGTGTCCGTGGGGTTTGTCGTCGTAAGCCTCTCCTTTATAGAAGATGCGGAGCTGCGAATAGTCGCCCAGGCGCGCCGACCAGCGCCAGGTCTGGCCATTGAGCCAGGTCTCTTCCACCTCGCCGTAACCTGTTTCATGTGAACTTCCAAGGGAGTTGAATGACGCCTTCAGCGTGAACGGAGCCGTGCCCGGAGCGTGCATGGCGCTGTTTTGCCGGGCGCGCTCCAGCAGATCGAGCAGCAGAGTCCGCTTCTCCGGCGTATCGGGAACGACGGTGGCACCGGTGGCCAGCTCCAGCGGATCGTAAGGCAGCGGAGCGGTTTTCGGCTGGTCTTGCGAGAAGGCAGCGCTGTTCAGGAGCAGGGTGAGAAGGACGACGAGCCAGGGCCGGGTGGACATGGGGAACACTCCCAGCGGACAGGGAGTAATGTTAGCCCAAAAAACAATGTCAGCACAAGAGCGAAGACACGGGCGAAAGCAGCGGGGAGAGGAGAATCATTCGCTGGTGAAGTAATCCACCGTTACAGGGTTTTCGAAAAGCGAATAGTCACGGGTAACGACGGTGATGCCGCTGTCTGTAACGAAATAGCGGGAGCGGTCGGCCTCGGTGTCGAAGCCGATAGTGGTGCCTTCGGGCAGGTGAACGTCGCGGTCGAGGATGGCGCGCCGGATGCGGCAATGGCGTCCCACGCGCACGTGAGAGAAGAGAATGCAGTTGTCCACCTCGCAATAAGAATTCACCCGCACGTTGGGCGAAAGCACGGAGTTCTTAACCACGCCGCCGGAAACGATGCATCCGTTGGAGACGATGGAGTCGAGCGCTGTGCCCATGCGGTCTTTTTCGGCGAAGACGAATTTGGCCGGCGGATATTGGCGCTGGTGGGTGCGAATCGGCCAGTCTTCATCGTAGAGGTTGAAGATGGGGGATACCGAGACAATATCCATGTTCGCGTCGTAGTAGGCCTCGAGAGTTCCTACGTCGCGCCAGTAGCGAGCCTCTTTCTTGTTTTCGTCGATGAAGTCGTAGGCGAAAACACGATAGTCCTCGACCATCTTGGGCAGAATGTCTTTGCCAAAATCGTGGCTGGAGATGGGATCTTCCGCGTCTTTGAGCAGGACGGGGATAAGGACATCGGCATTGAAAAGATAAACGCCCATCGAGCCGGCGACTTTGTCGGGGTTCCACGGAGAGCGCAGCTTGGTCTCCGTGGGCTTCTCCTCGAAGCCATTGATGCGTCCGTCCTTGTCCACGTCGACCACGCCGAAGCGCGGAGTTTCCGCGAGATCAATCTGAATGGTGGCCAGGGTAATGTCGGCGGCGGAATCGCGGTGCTGCGTCATCATCTTGCCGTAGTCCATCTTGTAGATGTGGTCGCCGGAAAGAATAAGGACGTGTTTCGGCTGCTCCGAGCCAATGGAATAAATGTTCTGGTAGACCGCATCGGCCGTGCCCTGGTACCACTGATCGCTGACTCGCTTCATCGGCGGGAGCACTTCCACAAACTCTCCTACCTCGCGGCCCAGGATGTTCCAGCCCTCGCGGATGTGGCGGTTGAGCGAGAGCGCTTTGTATTGCGTGAGGATATAAACGCGGCGCAGGTCAGAGTTGAGGCAGTTGGAAAGCGTGATATCGATGATTCGGTAGATGCCGCCAAAGGTGACCGCAGGCTTGGCCCGGTCACGAGTAAGAGGATAAAGGCGCTCCCCGGCGCCACCTGCCAGGAGAACTCCGAGAGTGTCTTTCATCAAACCACCCCAGAGAAACAGTAGATGGTAGCACAGCCGTACGGGTTGGCGGCCGGTTCGAAAGGAAGGAGGTCAGCGAATTAAGAAAGAGCGATCAGCGAATTACTGAATCATCCAACGCTGACCTTTGCTATTTTTCCTCTTCGATCTTGATGCGGAGGGACTTCAGAAATTTAAGGTCCTGATCGCTGATCTTGAACTCGGGATTGGTGGAGAGGGTGG
>JBAVAV010000551.1:0-1629 GCA_049585895.1 Candidatus Sulfotelmatobacter sp.
CCAATATGGCCCTCAGCAAGAAGCCGCGGAAGCTCCTTTTGAAACACTGCCCATACTGGCTCACAAGTGCTCTGATCCAATCAGCGTCAAATCCACGATCGGCAAGCAACATCGCTCTCGATCTCAGGCCGGACAGCAGATTGAGACACGGCGGTTGTCGTGCGCCTCGCCAGTGGTCAGCGCGAGACGGACAGGCAGCCCACTGGTATCGACGACCGCATGAATCTTGGTCGTCAGTCCGCCTCGCGACAGCGGACTCGCCGCACGCAGGGATTCGCCGAACGCGATTTATGGAATTTCGTTCCTCTGATCCGGGCTTATTTCCTATCAGCCGCATAAAGCCGGTCTATGAATCCGCTTCGCTCAAGTTCATCGATGAACGATGAATCAGCAATGTCGGATACCTTCAACGACACCGCGGCCGGATATTTTGCCACAAGAAATTCCCGCAGCGCCTGCATTCCTGGAAATGATGGCCGCGGAACCTTTTGAAATACCGGCACATGAAATGCGTGCAATTCCGCTGCCACCTTTTGATCTTCGATCTTCACGTAGCGTTGCAGCAACGGCACTACGATGTCTGGACGAGTCTTGAACAAATGGATTGTCTCGACGAAGCCCTGCATGACGGTCGTCACAAGCTCGCGGTTGGAGGCGATCAACTTGCGAGTAGTCGCGAATATCGAGGGCGTGTCGAAGGAATCTATCGGGAAGGCATTCCAACCGTAGCGAACTTGGCCGGCAAAGCGCAGATCGATCGGCAGTGCGCCCGCGTCGATCTCTCCGGCTGCCAACGCAGCATAGATTCGATCGAATTTAATCAAGGGCAGGTAGATCGCGGCGGCGCCCGCTTTCTCGACTGTGATCCGGGTCGCCACGCTGGTCTGCCCGGTCTCGGTCAGCACTCCGACTTTCTTTCCGCCGAGCTGTGCAAGTTGAGTGATCTCCTTTCTGGTCATGACAAAGGATTTAGAGAAATCCGACGTTGGCGTCGCCAAAATGACGATGTCTCGACCTTTGAGGACTTCTTCCGCGACAGGCACGGTTCCGGTGTGGGCGAACTCCCAATCGCCGCGGATGAGCCCGGCCGCAGCCTCCGGACCTCCAACCGCAATGGCCGGCAGGGTCATATCGATCCCTCGCTTTTTGAAGAGACCGGCTTCGGCTCCGAGCCAAGCCGTGCTTTGCCATGTTGCTAGAAGCCCCGTCGCCACCCGAACGGCCCCTCCGGCAGTCGTCGGGGGTGACTGCGCCCAAACGAACCGTGAGACTGTAGGCAGGGCGGTAGCCCCCGCTGCCAGAAGCAAAAACTTTCGGCGCCTCATGTGCTTTCCCCAGGACCAAGGATCACACCGCATCCTACCCAAAATGGCGTATCGCGGTCAGGGGGTCTGTGACCCACTTCGCTGTGCGCCGGGAGACCGATGGGATGTCGGGTTATGGCACAAAGTGACGAAATTCTGCTGTGCAGCATAACTTGGTCGCTAGTGGTGCGAAGCAGACATGTGCGCCAGCCGGCGGCCCAGGCGGATGTGGTTTTCGTCTCGTCCGCGAGCGGGGCGGCGATGATGCACTGAAAGCCTTTGCCGTCTACAATGACAGCACCTGCCCTAAACCAGTGATAAGCCC
>JBAVAV010000552.1:0-2703 GCA_049585895.1 Candidatus Sulfotelmatobacter sp.
TCTTGGTGAGGTCGATGGACTTGATGTAGGTGTGGCAACTGTCGCAACACTCGACGCGAATGTAGGGGAAGCTTTCGGCAGTGTAGACCGGAAGCCTGGCATTGTCCTCCTCGCCACATCCGGGGCAGACGATGCGGCGGAACTCCCATTCCGCGAGGCAGAAACCGCAAACCAGGCCGCGCCGGGCGCCGTCACCCTGGGGCCGGAGCACGCCGAGCGCGGGCTTTCGATTGCAGAATGGACACAACGATAGCGTGTAACCGACAGGTTGCAGCGCCGCGCGGAATCGGACGAGTTCAGCGCAGGGCTGAAGAAAGGCAAGGGCAAGGAATTCCTGAGGATCGGTGGGTGGGCCGGTAGTTGACCAGCAGTGGCTAAGCAGGTCAGACCATGAACTGGCGGATGAGTTGCGCAGAAAGTGAGCAACTTGGGCGAGGCGCGCGGGAGCTTTTTCTTCGACAAGGGAGAGAAATGCGGAGAAGTTAGTGACGAGTTCGGCCAAATCCAAAGTAGCGGACAGAGGGTTCGGCATCGCGCCAGCATCGTGCTGGTCCGGGAGCGGGCGGACCGTCCGCGCTTCTTCTTGCAACAGAGCCGGCGCGACGCCGGCGCGACGATCTGGAGCGTTTTCTCCAAACGCTGAGTCGATGCGTTGGTACAGTCCTTCCTGAAAGCGAGCGATGTGAATATAGAAGCCGAGGATTTCGGCCGCAAACGAATGCTGAGTGGAAAGGTGTTGGGCACGTCGGATGCGTTGTTGCCATAGAGTGTTAGCCACCGGGCGATTATCGGGCTTCGACTCGCTGCGAGCAAACTGACATCCCGGCATTGACTGTTCTGAGGAGCGGCGCTATAGTCTTAGCAAAATTTGGGGCGCAGCCCGGTCGCGTGGAGTAATTTGCGGCCGTCACCAATAACCTCGGATTGGATGTTTAGATTTTCGAAGTCTGGGTTTTTTGTCTGGTGGTTCCGGTGTTTTTCGATCGGTGTGCGATCGAAGTAGTCGGAGGATGCGCAATGGAACTCTCCCGCAGAACCTTCCTTAAAGGCGCGCTCGTTGGTGGAGCGGGTTTCTCTCTCCTGGGATTTGATTTGACTCCCGCGGTGGCGCAACTGAAAGAACTTAAGATTGCGCGCGCGACCGAGACGCGATCGACCTGCCCGTATTGCTCCGTGAGCTGCGGCGTCCTCATTTACACGATTGGCGACAAAGCCAAAAACGTGACGCCGCAGGTGATTCACGTCGAAGGCGACCCGGACCATCCCATTAATCGCGGAACGTTGTGTCCCAAGGGAGCTTCGCTGGAGCAGGACATTATGAACCCGCGGCGGCTGCTGAAGCCGCAGGTGCGGCGGCCTGGCTCCGATCATTGGGAAGACATTGCCTGGACGCAGGCCATCGACGAGATCGCGCACCGGGTCAAGAAGACGCGCGACGACACGTTCATTGAGAAAGACGCGCAGGGACGCACGGTAAACCGGTGCGAAGGCATGGCTTGGATCGGCGGCTGTACCGACACCAACGAGTTCAACTACCTCGTAGTCAAGACCATGCGCAGCTTGGGGCTCACCTATATAGAAAACCAGGCCAGGGTTTGACACGGCCCTACGGTCTCAAGTTTGGGACCAACATTTGGACGCGGGGCCATGACAAATGGCTGGATCGACATCAAGAACACCGACATGATGTTGATCATGGGTGGGAACCCTGCAGAAAATCATCCTTGCGGCTTCAAGTGGGCCATTGAAGCAAAGAAGACTCGCAATGCGAAGATGATCGTGGTGGATCCGCGGTTCACGCGGACTGCCGCGACCTCCGACTTATTCCTGCAAATTCGCGCCGGATCCGATATTGCTTTTCTGGGCGGAATGCTCCGCTTCGCGATCGAAAATAACCGCATCGCGCACGAGTATCTCGTTAACTACACCAATGCCGCCTTCATCGTAAAAGATGGTTTCATGCTTCCCGACGATGGACTGTACTCGGGGTTCGACGCGGCGACGCAGGTCTACGACAAGGCGACTTGGAATTACGAGGAAGGTGGAGACCTGAGCGGCGCTGCGGCTACCGCCGCGCCTGTGCCCGGACACTCGAGCGTCGGTTCATCTGCAGCGCACGCCAGCGGCGGCTCGGCTCCAGCCCAGTCGCAGCAACCTGGCACGCAGTCCGGACCGGGCCTCGCAGGGCAAGGCTATCAGGGAGCGAGTGCAGCGGGAGCCAAGGCCTCCGAACCTGCCAAGCCGGCGCCAACGCTGCCGCCGAAGGTAGCGTATGACCTGACGCTGCAGCATCCGCGATGCGTCTTCCAGCTGTTGAAGCAGCAGTATTCGCGCTACACGCCGGAAATGGTCGAGCGCATTACCGGCATACCGAAAGATCAGTTCCTCAAGGCTGCCGATCTCTACACTTCCGTCCGCAAAGATGGCGACATGAAGAAAGTGGCCACCATCATGTACGCGGTGGGGTGGAC
Source organism: Candidatus Sulfotelmatobacter sp. (assembly GCA_049585895.1). Taxonomy (GTDB): domain Bacteria; phylum Acidobacteriota; class Terriglobia; order Terriglobales; family Acidobacteriaceae; genus Sulfotelmatobacter. The sequence continues at coordinate 2,472 of JBAVAV010000552.1, forward strand.
GCAACACAGCTTCGGCACGCAGATCATCCGCACCGCGGCCATTTTGCAGTTGATACTGGGCAACGTGGGGCGCGCGGGAGGCGGAGTGAACGCGCTGCGCGGCCACTCGAACATTCAGGGCGCAACCGATATGGGCGGCGTGTTTGACATTTGGCCGGGCTACCTGAAAGCGCCAAATCCGACCGACACGGACCTGGCCGCTTATCTGAAACGAACCACGCCAACCTCATCT
>JBAVAV010000553.1:0-4426 GCA_049585895.1 Candidatus Sulfotelmatobacter sp.
GGCCGCTGGCGGTTTCTCCCGAAAGCATAACGGCGTCAGTGCCATCGAACACGGCGTTGGCCACATCGCTGGCCTCGGCGCGCGTGGGCCGCGGGTTCTCGATCATCGATTCCAGCATTTGCGTGGCCGTGATCACCGGCCTGCGCCAGGCCGCGGCGCGGCGGATCACATGCTTCTGGATGACCGGGACTTTTTCAGGAGCCAGCTCCACACCCAAATCGCCGCGCGCCACCATCACGCCATCGGCCGCTTCCAGAATCTCTTCCAGGTGATCGATGGCCTGCGGTTTTTCCAGCTTGGCGATTACGGGGACGTCGCTGCCATGTCGGGCGATGATTTCCTTGGCGGCGCGGACGTCGGCGGCGGAACGCACGAACGAAAGAGCCACGGCGTCGACTTCATGCTTGAGGCCAAATTCGAGGTCCTTGCGATCTTTGCCCGTGAGAGCCGGAATCGACAGAGCTACGCCGGGCAGGTTGATTCCCTGATGCTCGCCCAGAGTTCCGCCATTGAGCACGTCGCACACAATATCGTTGTCTTTCTCTTTGCCGAGCACGGCGCGCACGCGCAATTCAATCAAGCCATCGGAGAGCAGAATGCGGGTCCCGGTTTCCACTTCCAGGGCCAGGTCGGGGAATGTGGTGGAAATGCAGGCGGCCGTGCCGGCGATGGGACGCGAGGTAATGGTTACGGTTGAGCCGCTTTTGAGCAGCACGGGTTCGTGCCGCTCCAGGCGTCCGGTGCGGATTTTGGGACCCTGCAAGTCCTGCAGGATGCATACGGTCCGCCCTTCGCGCGAGGCGGCGCGGCGCAGGCGTTCGATGTTGCGGGCGTGATCCGGGTGCGATCCGTGGGAAAAGTTCAGGCGGGCAACGTCCATGCCGAGGCGAAGCAGATCGCGCATAGCCGCTTCGGAATGACATGCCGGGCCGATAGTGCAGATGATCTTGGCGCGACGGCGCAGCGCACTGGAAAGGCCGGAATCAATCGGTGTTTTGTGTAGTTTCAATCGCGCTCCGGATTGGGATCATGCCGTCGAGAAAGAGAGCATTTCGCCTCAGAGGCCATCATCGGGAAAGTCATGGGGAAAATGAGCGAAGCCACTTAACCGGTTAATCTGCCTTGGGATTAATCGCATTCAGCTCTTTTCCCAGCATCGCCCGGGGAAACAGCATGGCATTGAACTCCGCGCCCACAAGCACGACCAGCGAGACCATATACATCCACACCAGCAAGGCGATGGCCGCTCCCAGCGAGCCGTAAATGATGCTGTAGTCGGCATAATGCTTCAGATAGAAGCCAAACAACAGGGTAGACGAGAACCACATGCCGGTGGCAAGCGTCGCTCCCGGAATTACGCTGTGCCACGGCTGGGTGCGCGGGACCGCATTGTGGTAGATGAGCGCAATCACCGCAATGCTGGCGAGGGTCGCAATTGCCCAGCGCAGCGCGGTCCACATCAGCAGGATGTACGGGCTGAATTCACGCGCAGTGTAATAAAGGATGTCGGCTTCGATTTTGCTGCCGAAGGCTACCAGCAAGGTAGCAAAGGTCATGGGAAGAAGAGCGAAGATCACGAGCAGGAATGCAATCATCCGTTCCTTCACCAGGCCCCAGATTTTCGGCAGCTCGTAACAACGGCGGAAGCCTTCCATCCAGGAGATCATCACGCCGGAGGCAGTCCATAGTGTCAACAGGGAAGCCGTCAAGAGCAAGCCTATCGGACGTTGCGAGGCGCCCCGCAGAAAATTCATGGCAGCCGTCGTTCCGGCCGGAAGTATGCGGGACAGCGCGTAGGTGATCTCCCGCATGTAAGGCGCGCCCTTGTGCCAGGTGGCCAGCAGCGAACCCACCACCAGCAGCGCGGGAAAAAAAGTAAGAATGGAGGAATAGGCGGAAGCCTTGGCGATGGAAAAGGCGTCGTGCTGAAAGGCACGCCAGAACGCCAGCCGCAGAAGGCGCAGGAAGCGGAGCATCGCTGGTCCTAGCTTAGGGCGGGAAGGGGCCACATGCAAAGAAGGAAGAGGAACAGGTTCCTCAAATTGCAATCGCTGTGGATTGGCATGCATAAACGGAAGCGGTCCAAACGCGCGATGCTTGAGTCGCCAAAACGCGCCCTCCGCACGGCTCGCCTGGGGTAATGAAAGCTTTCGGGGGCGATATAGGGTTCGCCCCCGATTCGCACTTTTTTACGGTTTTACTCCGCGGCCAGTTCCTCGGTCTCGCCCTCGTGGCGCATCATCTCGAGAGCGCGTTCGGCCTCTTCGTAAGCGGCTGAGACTTCCGCCTGTACCTTGGCCGCGGCCTCTTCCATTTCCGGCGAGAGGCGCACGTTGCGGTAGTACTCCATGCCGGTGCCGGCCGGGATGAGGCGTCCGACGATGACGTTCTCTTTCAGGCCGCGCAAGTGATCGACCGCACCCTGGATGGAGGCCTCGGTGAGCACGCGCGTGGTTTCCTGGAACGACGCCGCCGAGATAAACGAGTCGGTGGAGAGCGAAGCCTTCGTGATGCCGAGGAGCAGCGGGCGTCCCGTCGCCGGCTTGCCGCCTTCTTTGATCACGCGTTCGTTTTCCTCGCGGAAGCGGAATTTATCGAGTTGCTGCTCCAGCAGGAAGGTGGTATCGCCCACGTCCTCGACCTTCACCCAGCGCATCATCTGGCGGACAATCACTTCGATGTGTTTGTCTGAGATGTTGACGCCCTGCAGGCGGTAGACTTCCTGGATTTCGTTCACCAGGTAAGACTGCAGCTCTTTGTCGCCGAGCACAGCCAGGATGTCGTGCGGATTGAGCGGCCCATCCATCAGCGGTTCGCCCGCCTTGACGCGCTCGCCTTCCTGCACGTTAATGTGCACGCCCTTGGGAACCGAGTATTCCTTCTCCGTACCGTTGTCGGCCTGCACGTAGAGCTTGCGCTGGCCTTTCGACACTTCGCCGAACTTCACCGTGCCGTCGATCTCGCTGATGACCGCGGTCTCATGCGGCTTGCGGGCTTCGAACAGCTCGACCACGCGCGGCAGACCACCGGTAATGTCTTTCGTCTTGGTGGTTTCGCGTGGAATCTTGGCCAGCACGTCGCCGGGGTGAACGGTGTCCCCGTCCTGCACCATAAGGTGAGCGCGGGAGGGCATCAGGTAGCGTTTGCTGCTCTTGCCCTTCACCACGATAGCCGGCTGGCGCTTCTCGTCGGGCGAATCGCCGACTACGTGCCGCGACAGGCCGGTCACTTCGTCCACTTCTTCGTGCAGCGTGATACCTTCCTGCAAGTCCTTGAACTGCGCCGCGCCGCCGATTTCGGTGAGGATGGCGAAGGTGTAGGGATCCCACTCGACCAGCACTTGCCCGAGTTGGACCTGATCGCCTTCGTTGACCTTGAGCTTGGCGCCGTAAACCACGGAATAGCGCTCGCGCTCGCGGTTTTTTTCATCGACTATGGCGATGGAACCCTGGCGGTTCATGACCACCAGATCGCCCGCCTTCGCCTTCACCGTCTGCAGGCCGATAAAGCGCACTGCGCCAGCGCTACGGGCCTCGAGCCGAGATTGCTCGGAGACTCGCGACGCGGTGCCGCCGATGTGGAAGGTACGCATAGTGAGCTGCGTGCCCGGCTCGCCGATGGATTGCGCGGCGATGACACCGGTCGCTTCGCCCAATTCGACTAGGCGTCCCGAAGCCAGGTTGCGGCCGTAGCACATCACGCACACCCCGCGCTTCGACTCGCAAGTGAGCACCGAGCGGATCTTCACCCGCTCGATACCGGCAGCCTGAATGGCCCCGGCGAGTTCCTCGGTGATTTCGTGGTTGATGTCGACAATGACGTTGCCGTCGTAGTCTTTGATCTTTTCGAGCGAAACGCGGCCCACGATGCGGTCGCGCAAAGGCTCGATGATTTCGCCGGCTTCGACGATGCCGGAGACGAAAATGCCATCGACCGTGCCGCAGTCGTACTCGCTGATGATCACGTCCTGCGCCACGTCGACCAGGCGGCGGGTAAGGTAGCCGGAATCTGCCGTCTTGAGCGCCGTATCGGCCAATCCCTTGCGGGCGCCGTGCGTCGAGACGAAATATTCCAGCACCGTCAACCCTTCGCGGAAGTTCGCCGTGATGGGGGACTCGATGATTTCACCGGAAGGTTTCGCCATCAGTCCGCGCATTCCGGAAAGCTGGCGAATCTGCTGTTTCGATCCGCGGGCGCCGGAATCGGCCATGACGTAAATCGGATTGAGTTCGCCTTCCTTGTCGCGCCGCTGCATTTCGCCGAACATCTCATCGGCCACTTTTTCGGTAATTCCCGACCAGATTTCGATGACTTTGTTGTAGCGCTCGCCGTTGGTGATGGCACCGTCCAGATATTGCTGCTGCACGGCGACCACTTGCTTCTCGGCGTCCTTGACCAGGGTCTTCTTGCTGTCCGGGATGACCAT
>JBAVAV010000554.1:0-1541 GCA_049585895.1 Candidatus Sulfotelmatobacter sp.
GGACGAACGGATCCGTCAGGCGATCGAGGACATTGAGTTCGAGATCGCCAACCTGCGCGGCATCATCACCGACCTGCGTCCGTCGATGCTGGACGATCTCGGGCTGGCGCCGGCGATCGAGGCGATGCTCGATCGTCGCCGCGAAGGCGGGCTCGAGATCACCAGCGAAATCGCTCTCGCCGACCGGGATTCGGGCCAGATGGAGCTCGATCCGGAGCTGGAGACGACCGTGTACCGCATCGCGCAGGAGGCGCTAACGAACATCGCCAAGCACGCCCGCGCCGATTCCGCCCGTGTGGCAGTGAAGGCGTCCGAGGGGCAGCTGCTGATCGAGGTGGAGGACAACGGGGCGGGCTTTGACGCCGACGTGCCCACGAGCGGGTTCGGGCTGGCCGGAATGCGCGAGCGCGTGTATCTCGCCGGGGGGACCTTGGAGATCGAACCCGCCCATCCTGGGACCCTGGTGCGTGCTCGCTTGCCCGTACGGATGTCCCCCAAGGTTTCGGCGCTCTCAGCCGCCAATCAAGCGGCGACGTAGCGCGAACTGCACCAGGTCAGCTCGCGTCCTCAAACCCAGCTTGCGCAGGATGCGAGCGCGGTGGGTCTCGACGGTACGTCGCGAGAGCCGGAGCTTCGCCGCGATTTCTACGCTTGTGTGCCCGAGCGCGATCAGCCGCAAGACCTCAACCTCGCGGGGACTCAGCTCGTCGCCGTCAACCGCCCGCCGGAGCATGTCGAGCCCCACAGCGACGCGCGCGCTGACGTACTCCTCGCCACGCGCGGCGCGATGCACCGCGTCCACCAGCTCACTGTCGGCCCTGTCCTTGAGCACGAACCCAACCGCGCCGGCATCGAAAGCCTGCTGCGCGAACAACGGGCTCTCGTCCATCGTCAACACGACCACCTCCGTACCGGGCACCTGCGCCCGCAGTCGGCCCACAGTCTCGATGCTCGACCCGTTCGGCAGGCCCAAGTCGAGCACAAGTACCCGCGGCAGGTGTGCGTGCACCTCCCGCGTCGCCGCGGCCAGATCCGAAGCTTCGGCGATGACGTTGACATGCTGCTCGCCGTCGAGCAGTCGGCGCAGGCTGCGACGCACCGCCGCGTGGTCATCGGCGAGTACCACCGTGATCGCCGCTGTCGCCTCGGTCCGACCTTCCGCGCCGGACGGATGGGCGAGATGCAGATGCCCGTGCATGGGTTGCGTAGGACGAGGAGGTCAGCGCTCTGCGTACACGGCGGCGACGTCGAGCGTGGACAGGACACCGAGCGGATATCCGCTCGCCCGGTCGACCACGACCAGGTGCGAGACGCCATGCTCGCTCATGAGCCGCGCTGCGCCCAGCAGCGGCTCGTGAGATGAGACGGTCACCGGCTCCGTCGCGGCAGCCTCGGAGGCGGTGCACTCGACGCCAGTGGCCAACGCAGTCACCACGTCGAGATCGGACATGATGCCGATAGGGCGATCTCCAGCACCGTTTGTGATCACCACCGCGTGCACTTTGTGATTGGCCATCACCGAGGCAACGTGGCGGAGTGGG
>JBAVAV010000555.1:0-2259 GCA_049585895.1 Candidatus Sulfotelmatobacter sp.
GGCTGGGATTCGTGTAGCGCAACACCATCACGGAAATCGACACAATCACAAACGCCAGCAGCGTACCGATGTTCACCATTCTCCCGATATCCTCGATCGGAGTCAGGCTGCCCACCACCGCCGCCAACAGGCCAACCAGAATCGTATTTTTCCATGGAGTGCGGAACCTGGGATGGACGGCAGCAAAGAACTTCCTGGGCAAAAGGCCGTCACAGGCCATCGAGTAGAGCACCCGGGTTTGGCCGAGCAGCATCACCAGCATCACGCTCGTTAATCCGGCTAGAGCACCCAGCGTGATGATGTGCGACGCCGTGGAAAGGCCGCGATCCAGGAATGCGCGCGCGACCGGCGCTTCGATGTTGATCTGCTGCCAGTGCACCATTCCCGTTAGAACGCCGGCCACGGCAATGTACAGGACCGTACAGATTGCCAGCGAAGCGATCATGCCAATGGGCAAGTCCCGCTGCGGATTCTTGGCCTCCTGCGCCGTGGTCGAGACCGCGTCGAAACCAATGTAGGCAAAGAATATGTAGGCAGCACCCGCTCCAATTCCGGCAAAACCGTTGGGGGCGAACGAGTGCCAGTCCGTGCCCCAGTTGCCGCTGTTGATGTAGCGGGAGCCTAGCGCGATCACGAAGAGCACCACCGAAACCTTTACCACGACGATCGAAGTGTTGAACCGGGCGCTTTCCTTGATCCCGACTACGAGAATCGCCGTGATCACGAGCGCCACGATGAAGGCCGGAAGGTTAAAACCGATTTCGCTTCCAAACAGATGCGGCGCGCCCAGCAGATCATGCGCTCGCTGTAAAAGTTCGGGAGACTGCGCGCCCACGATCGCACTAACTCGATCGAGAAAGGTTTGCGAGCCCGGCACCAGGGAAGCGTCTCCAGCTTGCGCCATCTGCCGGGCAACAATATTCTCGGCGGTCTTCAGCGCCGTCCAATGGTCATAGGCCAGCCAGAGCGGCATCTTGATGTTGAAAATTTTCAAGAGTTCAATGAAATGGTTCGACCAGCCCGAAGATACCGCACTGGCGCCCATAGCGTATTCCAGCGTGAGATCCCATCCGATGATCCAGGCGAGCAACTCGCCCAGCGTGGCGTAGGCGTAGGTATAGGCGCTGCCGGCCAGCGGAATCATGGCCGCGAATTCCGCATAGCAAAGACCGGCAAATGCGCATCCCAGGCCGGAGAGAACAAACGACAAGGTAAGTCCCGGGCCTGCATACTGAGCTCCCAGACCCACCATGACAAAGATACCCGCGCCGATAATTGCACCCACGCCCAGCGCGGTAAGCTGAAAAACTCCCAACGTCCGGTGGAGGCTGTGTTCGCCCGTCTCGCGGGCTTCTTCCATGAGCAGGTTCAGCGGCTTGGTGGCCAGCAGATTTGCCATGCGTTTGGTTTCTCCTTAGAGCTAAGCCGGTCTGGAGCTATGCGGGAGCGCGCTTTTCGCCCGCACTTCTCGACCATGCGTAATATACCGGAATCCCCAGCAATACCACGATCAGTCCCGGCCATGTGAACTGCGGCTTGTAGCGCAATAGTACGACATCGATGAATAAGGCCATCCCAATATAAATCGCCGGAAGCACCGGATAGCCCACCGCCTTGTAGGGCCGCTCCACATGCGGACGCGTGCTCCGCAGTACAAACAATCCGACAATGGTCAGGACGTAGAACACCAACACCGCGAAAATGACATAGTTCAGCAGATCGTTGTACGTTCCCGAGACGCACAGCAGGCACGCCCACACCATCTGCACCATCAACGAAACCGCCGGAGTCTTATAGGTGGGATGCAATTTGGCCACACTGCGGAAAAACAGCCCGTCTTTCGCCATCGCGTAGTACACCCGCGCGCCGGAGAGAATCAGCCCGTTGTTGCAGCCGAAGCTGGAAATCAAGATGGCAGCCGCCATCAGCAGGCCGCCGGCCGCCCCGAACATCTGCGTCATGACCGCGGTACCGACCCGATCTTCGGCGGCATACTTGATTCCACGACCGAGAATCGTTGCTGCACCCGGCGTTCCGTCGAGCGGCAGCGCGTTCAGATAAATAAAGTTGCAGGCGATGTAGAGCGCGATCACCACGCCCGTGCCCAGCGCCAGCGACAAGGGCAGATTCCGGCTGGGATTTTTCACCTCGCCGGCGGTAAACGTCACATTGTTCCATGCGTCTGCTGAAAAAAGTGATCCCACCTGTGCCACCGCAAGAATGGTCAGCGTGCCTACAAACACCCCGCCTCCGCTATTG
>JBAVAV010000556.1:0-12301 GCA_049585895.1 Candidatus Sulfotelmatobacter sp.
GGTCTGGAAAAAGGGCATGCTCTGACGCTCGGCATCTACCAAGCTACTAAGTCCTTTCCGCGGCATGAAATCTACGGACTGACCAGTCAGATGCGCCGGGCAGCGGCGTCAATCGGAGCAAACATCGCAGAAGGATCATGTCGCAAGGGCGACGTGGATTTCGCAAGATTTCTGCAATTTGCAGCAGGTTCGGCGAGCGAACTGGAGTATCACTTGCTCCTGGCGCACGATTTGGATTTACTGAAGACCTCGGACTATCAGCGGCTGTCTGATGAGGTTGTCCAGGTAAAACGGATGCTCGCATCGCTCATGCAGAAGCTGAGGGCCTACGACTGATAGCTGAGAGCCGCAGCTCGGTAACTTGTTGCTTTCGTCCCATTCGTGCTAGCTTCGAAACAAATTCGGAAGAACTGAGGGAACATTGTCGAAGGGTTTAGTCATCGTCGAATCGCCGGCCAAGGCGAAAACTATCCAGAAATATCTGGGGAAGGGCTTCACCGTCGAGGCTTCGCTCGGCCACGTCAAAGATCTGCCCAAGAGCACCCTTGGCGTCGACACCGACAACGATTTTGAAACGGAATACATCGTCATCCCCGGCAAAGAAAAAGTTCTGGCCAGGCTGAAGAAGCTGGCAGCTTCGATGGATGCGATCTATCTGGCGCCTGACCCGGATCGCGAAGGCGAAGCGATTGCGGCCCATCTTGCGGGCGAACTGGATGGCAACGGCGCCTCCTCGAAGAAAGGAAAGAAGAAGAAAAAAGAAGACGCGGACGCCCCACCGCGCATTCAGCGGGTCACGTTCAACGAAATTACCAAGCGTGCCGTGCAGGCGGCCTTCGAACATCCGCGCGCGATCGACCAGAATCTTGTGGACGCCCAGCAGGCGCGGCGTGTGCTGGACCGACTGGTGGGCTACCAGGTTTCTCCGCTGCTGTGGGATAAGGTTCGCCGGGGACTTTCTGCCGGGCGGGTACAGACCGTCGCGCTGCGATTGATCGTCGAGCGCGAACGCGAAATCAAGGCGTTCGAGAAGAAAGAATACTGGACGATCGATGCGCACCTTTCCGCCAGCAAGCCGCCCGCGTTCGATGCGCGGTTTCTGGGCAAGGGCGAGGAGAAGATCGAAGTTACGAACGGCGAGGATGCCGAGAGGATCCGCGCCGCGCTCGAAAAATCGGACTGGATTGTCCGGTCGGTCGAGAAGAAAGAGCGCCGCCGCAATGCGGCGCCGCCCTTCACGACCAGCAAGCTGCAGCAGGATTCTTCGCGCAAGCTCCGCTTCAGCGTGAAGCGCACGATGATGATCGCCCAACGCCTTTATGAAGGCGTGGAACTGGGCGAAGAAGGTTTGGTCGGTCTCATCACCTACATGCGTACTGACTCGACCCGCGTGGCGCCAGAGGCGATTCAGGAAGTGCGCGAGTACATCGGAAAAGAATATGGCGCGCCTTACCTGCCGGAATCGCCCAACACATATAAAGAAAAGAAAGAAGCGCAGGCGGCGCACGAGGCCATCCGTCCAACGGCGGCGATGCGCCATCCTGACCAGGTGAAGCAGTACCTGAAAGAGGACGAGTTCAAGGTCTACAAGCTGATCTGGCAGCGCTTTGTAGCCTCGCAGATCATGCCCGCAGTCTTCGACCAGACTACCGTCGACATCGACGCGAAGGCAAAGACTGGCAACGAAGTGTTTTGGTTTCGCGTGACCGGGTCGGTCATGAAGTTCGACGGATTCCTGAGAGTTTACGAGGAGTCGAAGGAAGGCAAAGACGAAGAGGACGAAGAACTGAAGCACAAACTGCCGGCGCTCGAAGCGGGGCAGAAACTCACCCTGGAAGAGTTGAAGCCGGAACAGCACTTCACCGAGCCGCCGCCACGCTATAACGAAGCGTCGCTGGTGAAGGAGTTGGAAGAGCGCGGTATCGGCCGGCCTTCGACTTATGCCGCGATTCTTTCGACTATTCAGGAGCGGCAGTACGTGCAGAAACTCGGAGGAAAGTTCACTCCTACCGAGATTGGGCTGGTGGTCACTGACCTGCTAGTGGAGAATTTTGCCGACATTTTTGATGTGCAGTATACCGCCCGCCTGGAAGAAGAGCTTGACGAGATCGAAGAGGGCAAAGAGAAGTGGACCGATACGCTCGCCGAGTTCTACAAGAAGTTCCAGAAGGATCTCAAATATGCCGAAAAGCATATGGAGAACATCAAGCGGATGGAGAAACCCACGGACGAGAAGTGCGAACGCTGTGGCTCGCCGCTGGTGATCAAGTGGGGTAAACACGGATCCTTCTACGCTTGCAGTACCTATGACAAAGAGGATCCCAACACCTGCACGTTTACGAAAGAGAATCCGATCAACCTGCCCGATCTGGATTCGGCAGATCTGCAGGAAACCACGCAAGAGGAATACTGCGAAAATTGCGGCCGGGTGATGGTGCTCAAGCGCGGCCGCTTCGGCCAGTTCATGGCGTGCACGGGCTATCCTGACTGCAAGACCACGCGGCGACTGGATCAGGGCAAGAAAGTTCCCGACATTCCTCTGGACGAGCCGTGCCCAAAGTGCGGGCGCAACATGATGATCCGGCACGGGCGGTTTGGTGAGTTCACCGCCTGCAGTGGATACCCCGAGTGCAAATATGTGAAGCAGAACTACATCGGAGTAAAGTGCCCGGAGTGTAAGGACGGGGATCTGGTCGAGAAGAAAGCGCGCAAGGGCAACACCTTCTATGGCTGCGGGAACTATCCCAAATGCAAGTTCACTTCCGCCCACAAGCCTATTGCCGAGAAGTGTCCAAGTTGCGGCAGCGAGTATTTGGTCGAAAAGAATCTGAAAGCCGGGCCAGTGATTGCTTGCCCGAATAAAGAGTGCGACTACGAGCGGCCCGCGCCGGGCGGCGAAGCGACATCGACCACGGCATAGATTTGGTAGTCTAGTATCTGGATAATTGGGAAATCGCGGGCTGTAAAGGCTGCTCTGAAGCTTCTGTCCTCGGGCTCCACGCAAATTACACAATCGTCCGATTCCACAATTACCAAATTCAAGAAGAACCCTGAGGTATCTCATGTCAAAGAAACCAACCACAACGGATGCTGAATTGATTCTCAAACTTTACGATCTGCGGCGCGAACCGGAAATGCGCAAGGCGCGCAGCTGGTGGCTCGGCGAATTTTGGCCGCAAAGCGCCGACGACTTCATGAAAGTTGGCGGAGCCATGGGCTCGCAGGAAAATAATTGGCTGCGCCAGGTCGGCGGATACTGGAGCATGGCCGCGTCGTTCGTGCTGCATGGGATCTTGAGCGAGGACCTGTTCATGCAACCGGCAGTAAGTGGGGAAATGGTGTTTGTGTTCGCGAAGGTCCAACCTTTTCTCAAAGAGCTGCGGGAAAAGATGGGTGATCCGCAAATGTTCGGGAACATTGAGCAGGTCATTACCGGCTCCAAGTACGGGCGGGAACGGCTGAAGCTCACGCAGAAGCGTATTGAAACGATGCGGGAGAAGAGGGCCAATACAGCCAAGGCCAGTTAGCGCAACCGCTGTTTACTCGCGGGGTTGTAACGCACAGACGAACCGCGGAGGGCCAGCACGCCTCGATTCTGTCCCTTATCGTGACCGGTCGTTCTGCTATCCTAATCGGCTGTGCGGATGATCTGGTGGTTCCTGATCCTGGGTGTCAGCACGCTGGTGGTGATCTGTGTTGCCATCGCGTTGTATATGCGCTTGCAGCGTCACTTGCAGGCTACCCATCAGTCGCAAGAATCGAACGAGGCCCGAGCAGACCCGCGCAAGCCGCGTAACAACAGCCGATGATGTCTCGCCAGAAGGTAGGGAGGGTTTCCCATGTCAAAGCATGCGACTGCCAGTTTAGCCACCCCACACGAGCGAATGCTCGAAGCAGCGCGACAAGTCGCGCTCGTGGCGGGCGCCAGTTTGTTTGTCGCGTTGTGCGCGCGGATCACAATTCCGCTGCCGTTTACGCCGGTTCCGTTAACGTTTCAGAATTTCGGAGTGCTGCTGGTCGGCCTGCTTCTGGGCAGCCGTCGTGGCTTTGCGGCGCTGGCGCTTTACCTGGCTGAGGGCGCGGTGGGGATGCCTGTTTTCACTCCCGCAGGTCCGGGCGGAATGGCTCAATTGCTGGGCGCAACCGGCGGCTTTCTGCTGGCATACCCTCTGGTCGCGGGCTTGGCCGGGTTTGTCTTCGAGCGCGGCCGGAAGTCGTTTGCGCGCGCGGCGATCGCGGGCGTGCTGGCCGAAATCCTGCTGTTCGCCGGTGGCGTCGCCTGGCTATATGTACTGACCCATTCGTTAGCTCGGGCCGCTTACCTGGGTGTTTACTGGTTCGTTGCGGCCGAAGTGATCAAGATCATGTTCGCGGCAGCAATCGCAGTACGCTGGCAGCGTGGCGCGAGGAACTTACGGTGATAACGTAGCGTGATCCAGAGGCCGATGTCTTACGGAGTTTTTTCAGAATGACAGCAGTCACAGAGCAAGCCGCCAAGGTGCTGGGCAGTAACCCATCTCCCGAAGTGCGCGACATTACCATTGCGCACAGTCCGGACTCCGATGACGCGTTCATGTTCTACGGCCTGGCTACCAGCAAAGTACGGGTTCCCGGACTGCGTTTTACTCACACGCTTTGCGATATCGAGACCTTGAACCAGAAGGCGCGCGAAGGCGTGTATGACGTGACCGCAATTTCCTTTCACGCTTATCCTTATATTCAAGACTCGTACGCGCTAATGTCCTGCGGCGGCAGCGTGGGCGAGGGTTATGGGCCGATGGTGGTTTCGACCCGGCCGTTCACGCAGAGCGAGATTCGTGAAAAGCGGATTGCAGTCCCGGGCACGCTGACCACGGCTTATCTCGCGCTGCAGCTTTTCGCTCCCGGCGTGGAGACCGAAGTCGTCCCTTTCGATCAGATCATTCCCCAGGTGCTCGAAGGAAAGTACGAGGCGGGACTCATTATTCACGAAGGCCAGTTGACGTATGACAAGTCCGGCCTGCACCGTATTGTGGATCTTGGCCGGTGGTGGCAGAAAGTTACTGGCCTGCCTTTACCTCTGGGAGGCAACGCAATTCGGCGCGCGCTCGGACCGCAGCTCATTGCGACGGTTTCCGGCGCTTTGCGCGACAGCATTCAGTACGCGCTTGACCACCGCGAGGAAGCTCTTTCCTACGCGATGCAGTTCGCCCGCGACCTGGACACGCAGACTGCCGACCGGTTCGTCGGGATGTATGTGAACGAGCGGACGCTTGATTACGGTCCGGATGGCCGCGAGGCCGTGCGCCGACTTCTCGACATGGGCCATAAGGCGGGGATCATCGGGATTGAGGCTCGAGTGGATTGGGTGGCCTAAGAACCTGAGAACTGAAAGCTTGTTAACTCAAACCCTCCTCATTGACGCCGACGACACGCTCTGGGAGAACAACATCTACTTCGAGCGGGCCATCGCCCGCTTTATCACGTTTCTCAATCACCACGAGTTTTCTCCCGAGCAAGTACGGGAGGTGCTCAACGATGTGGAGCGCGAATGCATCGTGAAGCACGGCTACGGCCTGCACAGCTTCGCACACGCGCTGGTGGATACTTTTGAGCGGCTCAGCGTCGCGCCAGTTACGCCGGAGTTGCACGGGCAGATACACAGCTTCGCGCACGCCGTCGCCGACCATCCGGTGGAGATGCTGCCTGAGGTTCCTGAAACGCTGCAGTACCTCGCTCCGCGGCACCATCTGATTCTTATGACCAAAGGTGCGATCGAGGAACAAACCGGCAAAGTCGAGCGCTCAGGATTGAAAGAATACTTCGCGGCGATCGAGATCGTAGCCGAGAAAAATGTCGATGCCTACTCCTCGATTGTGGAAAAATACGAACTCGCACACGATTCTACATGGATGATCGGAAACAGCCCGAAGTCCGACATCAATCCCGCGCTGGCGGCCGGCTTGCATGCCATATTCGTGCCGCATGGCGACACCTGGATTCTTGAGCATGACGAAGTGAATCCCGCTTCGCCGCCGCAGCGACTACTGATCGTCGGCCGCTTTGCCGAATTGCGGGAGCATTTCTAGACGCTTCATTTTCTGCGGCTGCGCCAATCGCGATCGTCTTCGGCGAACCGCTTTCCCCGCCCAGCAGCACCAAACTAACCAACAACTAGCTGTCGCTGCGGCCTTTTGCGCATGGTACGCTCGTTTTGCTCTGCGTTCTCGCTACCACTTTCTCGTGGCAGTGCAGACCAACAATTTTCGGCGGCTGTTGCGCACGGTCGAAGCGCTCTCCGAACTCGGGCCCGAGCTCACGGCCGAGCGCGAGTTCGGCGAGACCTCGCGCCACATGCTCTCCGCGGTTATGGAGGCGGCGGGAGCGCGTGAGGGCGCGCTTTTTCTCTTCAACGACCGCCCCGCGATGCTGGCCTCTGTGGCGGTGGAAGGCTTCGCCATGTTGCCCGAGCCCGCGTTTATTCCTCTTCTGCCTAAACACGTACACGCGCTCACCGTGGCGCGTGGACCGGTTGTGCTGAACGCTTCCACGTACCCGGTTTTTCTCAGCTCCAACGGCAATGTAGCGCCCGAGCTTTTCAAGTGCCTGACTCCGCTCAAAGCACTGGGCAAGCTCGCCGGAGTGGTCGCACTCGGACGGCGCCCCGGAGACGCACTCTACGAGGACGACGAATTCAGCGCCATGGATTTGCTGTGCAACTATGTCGGACTCGCCGTGCACAATCACACCTTGACGCAGTCCCTGGCCCAACGTGTAACCGAAAACCTGCGGCTGATGGCTTCTCTTCACGGTTTCTACGACAATGCGCTCGAGGCCTTCGCTACCGCCATTGACGTAAAGCACGTGAACATTCACGGCCACTCGCTGCGGGTCGGCCGCTACGCTTCGGCTATCGGCGAGGCCATGGGTATGGATCCCAGCGATGTGGCGGGCTTGCGCAGCGCGGGATATCTGCACGACATCGGAAAAGTCGCGGTCGATCGCCGGCTCTTCGGCAAGGCCGGAGCGCTCGATCCGGAAGAATTCCGCGAAATGGCGGATCATACCGTGGTCGGCCACCAAATCGTCAGCAGCGTGCAGTTTCCGTGGCCCAAAATTCCCGAGGCGGTGCGCTGGCATCACGAGCGCAGCGACGGCTCCGGCTATCCTGACGCCCTCGCCAACGAGGACTTGCCAATGCTGGTGCGGATTCTGGGACTCGCCGATACCTTTGACGCCATGACCAGCGCGCGTCCTTACCGCGAACCGCTGTCGCTGGGCGGCGCGCTGAGCGATCTGGTGCGAATGGCCCCGCAAAAGTACGATCCCAACGTGGTGCAGGGCTTGCTGATCCAAGTTCGGCGCGATGCCGTGGGCAGCAACCGCGTGCCTCTGCTCGGTGATCGATTAGCTCTGAACATCGCCGCCAGCGATATCGACCAACTCGCTGCAACCCTGCAGCACAAAGTCTCCCGCGGAAAAATGTATCTGACCTAATCTGGAGCCCGAGGCCGGAGAGGTGATGCCAGGCGCCGATGTGCAACGGTCGAGGGTCGAACATTGGTTTCCAAGGCTATATTCGACAACCACTTCCAAGCCTTTCCACAACCACGATTGATAGCAACTTTTCTGCCAGCGAGGGTTGATAATAAGAGGGATTCGCTGTCCTTCCCCTTATGCCTGTTATTGGCGCCTTCATGCGATCGGGCCGTGCGAAGTTTGCGGCTGTCTTGCTCTCTCTGAGCCTGATATTCGCGGTCCCGGTATCCATTGCGAGAAAGAAAGAGATAGCCGCAACCGCTCAAAGTGACCAGAAGCGTGCTTTGCATGCGCTGAATCGTCTGGCCTTTGGCCCGCGTCCCGGAGAACTTCAACAAGTGACGGCGTTGGGTGTGGATCAATGGATTGATCTGCAACTGCATCCTGACAAGATCAACGACGGAGCGCTCGACGCGCGCCTTGCGCCGCTGCGTACGGTTCGCATGAGCACGCGGGAGATCACCGAAGAGTTTCCCAATCCTGAAGAGATCAAGCAGGTCATGAATGGCAAGAGGTCCATGCCATCCGATCCTGCCAAGCGCGCGATGTTTCAGGTCCAGATTGCGCGCCAGCAGGACAAGCAGGATAAGAAGCAACGCAGCCAGGAGGCGAGCGTTTCTGCTTCAACCGACAAAACTAATGCGTCATCCGATAACTCCATGATGATACCGCCGAACGCGACACCGGATGCAGCAACCAACGCGGACAATTCCGCGGTTGATGCCGGAGCGGCTGGCAAGGAGCCGGGCATGAATGGCGCGCCGGCCGACGACACGACGATGCCAGCGCCCGCCGCTTCCCCGAAGCAGACGCCGGAAGAAGCGGCCCAAGCTCGCCTGCGGGAGGAGCAACTCTACGCCGACCTGGATGTTCAGCAGTTGCCAAGCCTGCCTCCGGATCAGCGCTTCAAGAAAATTCTCAACATGCCAGCGGAAGAAAAGATTGCGTTTGCGGACTCTCTGCGCGGCGGCAAGGGGCAGGAATTTCTCGAGGGCCTGGATCCGAAGCAGAAGGAAATCCTGCTCGCGATAAACAACCCCTTGGCTGTGGTAACGGATGAACTGATGCAGGCCAAGCTTCTGCGCGCGGTTTACAGTGAGCGCCAATTGGAAGAAGTGCTCACCGATTTCTGGTTCAACCACTTCAATGTCTTCGTCGGCAAAGGCGGTGATCGCTGGCTGCTGCCGAGTTACGAACGCGACGTCATCCGCCCGCACGTGCTGGGCAGGTTTGAAGATTTGCTAGTGGCCACCGCGAAGAGTCCGGCAATGTTGTTTTACCTGGACAACTGGCTGAGTGTGGGGCCGGACTCAGCGCAGGCCCTGGGAATTCCGGCGCATCCTGGTCCGTATCGGCGCGGCTATCCTCCCCGATCGCCTCGTCCCAATCAAGGCAGGCGCAACGGCTTGAACGAGAACTATGGCCGTGAATTGTTGGAACTGCACACCCTGAGCGTGAACGGAGGCTACTCGCAGCGCGATGTCACTGAAGTAGCGAAAGTCTTCACCGGATGGACCATCGAGAAGCCGTACCAGGGCGGCGGGTTCAAGTTTGAGCCGCGCATGCACGAACCCGGTCCCAAGTTCGTACTTGGCCATCGCATCAAGTCCAAAGGCGAGGGCGAGGGCTTAGAAGTGCTACATATGCTGGCGACTAGTCCTGAGACGGCGCACTTCATTTCGCTGAAACTGGCTGAGCGCTTTGTCTCCGACGATCCGCCGCCAGCTTTGGTCGAGCGCATGACGAAAACGTTCTTGAAGAAGAGGGGCGACATTCGCGAAGTGCTGACTGAACTGTTCCACTCCCCGGAATTCTGGGGTGAGAATGCATACCGCGCCAAGGTAAAAACGCCGCTGGAATTTGTAGCCTCTGCGGTGCGTGCTACAGGCGCCGATGTAACCGACGCCATGCCTCTTGTCCGGCAACTGAACAACCTCGGCATGCCGCTATATGGAGCGCAACCGCCCACAGGTTATTCCATGAAAGCGGAGACCTGGGTCAGTTCCGCGGCGCTTTTGAGCCGCATGAACTTTGCCCTGCAACTCACGGGCGGAAAAATGCGTGGAGTGAAACTGGATGCGGCCCAACTGAGCGGAAACGGGCTGCCACCAGCCGATCGCGCGGGGGTTTTGGCAGCGTTGGAGAACAGTCTGCTTGCCGGAGACGTCTCGAAGCAGACTCACGATTCCATTGCAGCACAGATCGAAGGGGCCGAAAAGTCAGTGGCCGAAAAGAAAGGCACGCAAGCCAAGCAAGACAATAAGGGCGGACCACGCAAGCTGGAGGATCCATCTCGCCCGCCGGACGCGAGCACAATTGCCGGCCTGCTGCTGGGTTCGCCGGAGTTTCAAAGAAGATAGGCTCGGCATAGAGACGCAGCTTGCTACGTCTCTCTTGGCGCGGGCAAGACGCAGCAAGCTACGTCTCTACGGAACTTTATGGCAATCACTCGTCGCGTTTTCCTTCGCAACAGCGGACTTGCCGTCGTAGGTACGGCGGCTGTGCCGAGCTTTCTTACTCGCGCCGCGTTTGGAGCGGCCGAGGCGGGCACGCGCAACAAGCGTTTGGTCGTCATCTTCCAGCGCGGCGCGGCCGATGGACTGAACATCGTGGTGCCGCATGGCGAAGCGCAGTACTACGCCATGCGGCCCAGCATTAACATTCCGCGCAAGGCCGTGCTTGATCTTGATGGCTTTTTCGGTTTGCATCCTGCGCTGGCGTCGTTTCAGCCGTTGTGGCAGCAGCGCCAGCTTGCCATCGTACACGCGGCGGGATCGCCGGACATCAGCCGCTCCCATTTCGACGCGCAGGACTTCATGGAATCGGGCACTCCGGGCATAAAAGCCACCGAAGATGGATGGCTCAACCGTTCGCTGCACGCGATGCCCACCTCGAACGGAAATGAAGCCGGCGCGAAATCGGCCTTCCGCGCGATTGCGCTGGGCCCGTCGCTTCCCCGCATTCTGAGCGGCGCCGAACCCGCCGTCGCGCTCAACAACATCAACGACTTCTCCATCGGCGGACGAAACCCGAAGCCTTCGCCGGCGGCCAGCGCGTTTGAAGCGATGTACGCCAATTCCGTCGACTCCGTTTTGCACGGCACCGGCGAGCAAACCTTTGATGCGGTGAAAATGTTGAAGGCCGCTGACCCCGCACAGTACAAGCCCGCGCCCGGCGCCGATTATCCCAAAGGACGCTTTGGTGACAGCCTGCGCCAACTAGCGCAACTTATCAAAGCAAATCTCGGGGTGCAGGTTGCCTTTGCCGATATCGGCGGCTGGGACCATCACGTCAACGAAGGCTCAACCGAAGGCCAGATCGCCAACGTGCTGCGTGAGTTCTCGCGGTCGCTGAGCGCTTTCTGGATTGATCTCGGCGATCTTGGGGAAGATACCGTCGTCGTGACGATGTCGGAATTCGGCCGGACCGCGCGCGAGAATGGCAACCGCGGCACCGACCATGGCCATGCCAACGTGATGTTCGTGTTGGGCGGTCCGGTGAAAGGCGGCAAAGTTTACGGCCACTGGCCGGGACTTGACCCATCGCAACTCTACGAAGGCCGCGATCTGGCTTTGACCACGGATTTCCGCCAGGTGCTGGGTGAGGGCGTGGCTCGACACATGGGGAACAAGAACCTGAATGATGTGTTTCCAGGATTCGAGAATCAGCCGGGGAGGTTCTTGAGGTTCTTGGGATAGTCGAGGAGCAAGAATCGGCTGTTCCAGAATTCTAGATCTCAATCATCACGTCCCCATTCTCAATCTTCAACGGATACACAGCAACTTTCATGTTGGGATTCTGAGTGGCTTCGCCGGTCTTCGCGTCCCATTCCCAACCATGCCAGGGGCAGACCACTTTGTTTCCTTCAATCATTCCCTGCCCCAGCGGGCCCCCGCGATGCGGGCAGACGTTGTCCAGGGCGCTGAATTCGCCATTGACATTAGCGATGCAGATGGTTTTATCGCCGCAGGGGAATTCTTTGGCTTCGCCGTTCGGCGGGAGAGCGGATTCGGTGGTCAGTTTGGTGAAGTTGGGCATGGGCGATGTAAGCACTTAGCACTTGGCAGTTAGCATTTCGCCCCCCGATGGATACCACACAAGACCCACTGCGAAAGAAGCACGGACCTATAGTGGCCAAATGCCAACTGCTAAGTGCTCACTGCTCAGCCTCACTACGCTCAGGATGACCGCGGCGGTTATTTCGGCTGCAGAGTCTGAGCTATCATGACCTGCTTCTTGAAATTCTCTACCATGTTGGGATCGAGGCGAACTTCGGTGGGCTTCCTGGCCAGTGTCATGGTGTCGATCTTGTCCTGCAGCTTGAGCAGCGCGTAGAAGAGATTTTCCGGGCGCGGCGGACAGCCGGTGACGTAGACATCCACGGGAACCACTTTGTCCACGCCTTGCAGCACGGCGTAGGTATTAAACGGTCCGCCCACCGAGGAGCATGCGCCCATTGAGATCACCCACTTTGGGTCGGGCATCTGGTCGTAGATGCGCTTCACCACCGGCGCCATCTTCAGCGTCACCGTCCCGGCTACGATCATTAGATCGCTCTGCCGCGGGCTGGGACGAAACACTTCCGATCCGAAGCGCGCAATGTCGAAGCGCGCCGTCGAAGAAGCGATCATCTCGATGGCACAGCAGGCCAGGCCAAACGTCATCGGCCACACGGCTGACTTGCGCGCCCAGTTGAAGACGTAGTCCACCGTGCTGATCATGAAATTCTTTTCGAACTTGTTTTGCAGCCAGCCCATGAAGTGCCCTCGGTGCACAATTATAG
>JBAVAV010000557.1:0-2623 GCA_049585895.1 Candidatus Sulfotelmatobacter sp.
CGCCAGAATGCATAGGTCCTTCGCTTCGCTCAGGATGACAAAGCCTGAGGGTAATGCCGAAAACCCGGTGCCGGAAGCCGGGCGCCGGAAGCCGACTTTACAGCTGGTCGTCCGGACCGTAGGCCGAGGCCGGCAAGGGCACGTTGGACGTTGGTCCGGGTACGGCGTTGCCGTGCTCGTCAATCTTCATGCCCAGGCTCAAGCCCATGGACGAGAGAATTTCTTTAATCTCGTTCAGGGACTTGCGGCCGAAGTTCTTGGTCTTGAGCATTTCCGCTTCGGTCTTCTGCACCAGTTCGCCGATGGTCTGGATGTTCGCGTTCTTCAGGCAGTTGTAGCTGCGCACGGAAAGCTCAAGCTCCTCGACGGAACGGTTCAGGTTTTCGTTGTGAATCTCGGGCTTGCGGTCGTCGCCCGAAGACGACCCGGTTTCGATTTCTTCCTCGAAGTTGATGAAGATATTCATGTGGTCTTTCAACAGCTTCGCCGCCAGTCCGATGGAATCGGCAGGCGTGATGGAGCCGTTGGTCCACACTTCGAGGGTCAGCTTGTCGTAGTCGGTGATCTGCCCGAGACGGGCGGCTTCCACCGTGTAATTGCACTTGCGCACGGGCGAGTGCACGGAATCGATGGGAATGAAGCCGATGCCGAGATCTTCGTCGAAATTCTTGTCGGCGGAAGTGTAGCCGCGGCCGCGCTTGAGGCGCATTTCCATGTCGAGCTTGCCGCCTTCGCTCACGGTCGCGATGTAAACGTCCTTATCGAGAACCTCGACATCACCATCCGCCTCGACCATGCCGCTGGTAACCACGCCGGGCTGATCGGCGCGCAGGTAAATCGCCTTCGGCGCGTCGCCGGCCAGCTTGAAGGGAATCTGCTTCAGGTTGAGGATGATGTCGGTCGCGTCCTCGACCACGCCGGGGATCGACTGGAACTCGTGCAGCACGCCTTCAATCTTGACGGCAGTGACAGCCGCGCCTTCGATCGAGCTGAGCAGCACGCGCCGCAGGGCATTTCCAACGGTTGTGCCAAAGCCGCGCTCGAAAGGCTGCGCCCAGAAGATGCCGTACTTGTCGGTTAGAGTGGAAGTGTCAACTGCGAGACGTTTTGGTTTTTGAAAACCTCTCCAAAGCATTTGTTTCTCCTTCGGCCGTTTGGCTCAATCCTGGCTCGCTGAGTGGTCCAACTCAGGTCAACACCGGGAAAGGCTGATCTGGCTCGAAATAGGGACCTGAAACCATTGAGTGATTTAACGATCGGGTGATTGAGTGATTTTAAATCGCTCAATGGCCCGATGGCTCAATCGCTCAATGGCCTACTTACTATAAAGCTCTACAATCAACTGCTCATTGACCGGCAGTTGGATGTCTTCGCGCTTGGGCAAACTCAGCACGCGCGCTTTGTAATTGTCGCGATCGACTTCCAGCCAGTTGGGCATGGTGCCGTGGCTGGCGTATTCCTTGGCCAACTCGAGCACGGTCAGCTTCTTGCTGCGCTCGCGAATCGAGATCTCCTCGCCCGCGCTGACTTCGTAGGAAGGAATGTTGACCTTGCGATTGTCGACCACCACATGGCCGTGCCGCACCAACTGGCGAGCCTGGCGGCGCGACTGCGCGAAACCCAGGCGGTACACAACGTTGTCGAGACGGCGTTCCAGTTGCTGCAGAAGCAATTCGCCGGTCACGCCCTTGGTGCGCGCTGCTTTCTCGAAGTAGTTGCGGAACTGGCCTTCCTGCGTGAAGTAAATGCGTTTTGCTTTCTGCTTCTCGCGCAGTTGCAGGCCGTAGCCGACTATTTTGGCCTTGCGGTCTTTCCCATGTTGCCCGGGAGCGAAATTCCGCTTCTCGATGGGACATTTATCGCTGAAACACTTTGCGCCTTTGAGGAACAGCTTCATGCCCTCGCGGCGGCAGAGACGACAGACGGGATCGGTATAACGTGCCAAGTTGCTTCTCCTTTAGATGACCGGTTTACAGGTTTGGCTTCACCCTTCATCCCGGACGGATTAAAACAAGTTTCAAGGTTTCAAGGTTTCGAAGGTTTCAAGGTTCCAGTTCTTACCGCTTTCACTTTGCAACCTTGAAACTTTGCAACCTTGAAACCTCGTCAGATCGCTCACAGCTATACACGCCTGCGTTTCGGCGGACGGCATCCGTTGTGCGGGATCGGCGTGGCGTCGCGAATGGAGCGCACTTCAATTCCCGAGGAAGCCAGGGCGCGCACCGCCGACTCCCGGCCCGAACCCGGCCCGCTGACGCGGACGTCCACGCTGCGGACTCCGTGATCGCGCGCCATGTTGGCGGCATTCGAGGCTGCCTGCTGCGCGGCGAAGGGCGTGCCCTTGCGCGATCCGCGAAAGCCGAGCGATCCCGAACTCTTCCACGACAAAACGTTGCCGTTCATGTCGGTGATGGTCACGATCGTATTATTGAAAGATGCCTGCACGTAGCACAGACCGTGGGGAACGTGCTTGCGCTCCTTCTTCTTGAACGTCTTCTTCTTGCCTTTTTTCTCCGGCGCGGCTGCTGCGCCGCCCGCTGCTGCTGGTTTTGCCATAAGTTCGGTCTCGGGTCTTAGGTGTTAGGTCTTGGGTGTTAGGTCTCAGGCCATCTGGTCCAAGTTC
>JBAVAV010000558.1:0-1750 GCA_049585895.1 Candidatus Sulfotelmatobacter sp.
TAGACGAACCCACTTTGGCCATCCCGATCAGCAAGGTAGTTTCTCTGGAGAAAGCAGATTAGAGCGGCTGCCCTGGCCGGAACGGTGAGTCGGGCTAGATTCCTGTTTTGGCGCAAGAAATCCAAAAGAGCAAGATTGAGCACCTCAGTGAACGGCGATGTTGAATAATATTGTGGTGAACCCCGAGAAACTCACGTTAAAGCACATATTGTCGGTGCGTTGCCCGATGTGTGGGGCTAAACCAAAAGCGCGATGCACGCTAAGTACAGGACACCCGTCTACGAATACGCATCTCGCACGAGGAGTGGCCGCCGCGAAGGTTGCCCGTCCTGAGAACTCGGGCTTGGCGGCTCTGCGAATGCTGAAGGAATTTACCAGCCGTGGCCTACGCGTTCTCTTCCAACATAAATAGAGAAGTTGGACTTCGGGCAGTCCGCACCATTCGCAGCCGCTATGCTGCGTCCGAATGGCTCATGCTCATCGAGTGTCTTGTCGTGCCAGCCGGATCTCGCTGAGCGACTTCCCGCATTCCAGGCAAGATGATTTGGAGCGGGACGTGATTAGACCGCAAAACGGGCACATTCTCTGCGACCGGAAGTCCTGGGCTTGTGGCGTAAGTAGCGTCCGAAGCTTCCCGAAAAAATCGGTGAGGAAAGCTAGACGTAGGCGAAGCCGATTGCGGAACGGACGACGGACGGGTTCCATCGATTCACCTTCGCTTTTTCTCCTCGCCGGACGGAAGATGCTCCGCTTAAGAGTATGCGGCCAGTGATGAGGAGATTGGGTATCGCATGTCCAGCACGTTAGCGTGACAGATTCACCCGCGCGATTCTGTGCCGGATTGCTCACATTCGCCGACCCACTCTCGGGAGACTCACATAATGAGACATGGTGAGAATCCACCAGTCTGCGACTTCGCGAGACGAGAAGTGAGCAGTCTAGATCAGCTATTGGCGACGGCCTGACTGAAAATTACAGTAGTGATGTTCTCCCATATTCTCCGATTACTCAAGGAGGCCGCTTGATCCCCGCAAAAGTGAACGTTAAGCTGATTGTTGCGCCACTGCCTGCGGTTCTCGAGCCTGATACGAGTAGCGGGTCGGCTTCCGAAAGCTGTGCCAGGACCCGAGAATTGGGCTTCACAGCCTCCAAACACATCAAGATGTACGGCGAGCGTTTTGAGATAGTATCGGATCCTTTTGAAGATGGTGAGTGCACCGCGGTTCACGTAGTCAGCAGAGGGGATCAAACAATTCGGACGCTCCGGCTTCCAGTGGCAATTCTCATGGGTTCATCGGATCGCTTCCAAAAGAGACAATCTTAACCCTGCAGCAAGACGGTGCGGGCTCGGATGAATCGCTCTTACTCGGACGAACCGCTCGAACGACGCGACCGAAGTGAGCAATTCAGACCAGCTATTTCCTGACGGTGTGTGCGAAAATGATAGTTAGAGACTTGCATTCTTCTGTCTCCTTCAGATCCACTGAACTAAGGCAGGCATCTGAGGTTCTTTCCTCTTAGTGAAGGTTGCTCCCATAAGGAAGAATTCATGAACATGAAAAAGACAATTTCACTGTTGGTAATGGGTTTGATGGGCCTCTTTGGAACTTATGCTTGGGCTGGCTCTGCCCGGGAAGACACCGTCGAGCGCTTGCAGAAGTCTGTGGAAGTTCTGCAGTCGATCATGGCAACGCCCGACAAAGGTATTCCGGAAGAAGTGTTGAATGGCGCCAAGTGCATCATCGTAGTG
>JBAVAV010000559.1:0-15898 GCA_049585895.1 Candidatus Sulfotelmatobacter sp.
CCGAAGCGGTCCCGGTCGTCTGGAACCACAAGGTACCGGTACCGGGCCTCGCGCACTCTGCTCAGCCCTCCTTCCCGCAGGTAGACGAGTTCGATAGCAGGATGGTGATTCAGAACCGGATCGGTAACGGAAAACTTCCCGGCACCGCCATCGTCTATAACGCCGGGGTCTCGCGACAGGACCGCAACTGGTTTTGGTACCGCCGCACGTTCGACATTTCCGCCACCCGTAGTGTGGCTATTCTCCGAATCAACAAAGCACAGTTTGGGGCAGCAGTGTGGCTTAACGGAGTAATGATCGGCGACCATTTGCCATGTTTCACCGCCGCCATATTCGACGTTAGCAACGCCATCCGGCGGGGCCGGAACGAATTGATCGTGCGTGTCGGCGCGCACCCCGGAGTGCTGCCGCCCGCGGTTTCCGGGGGCACAGACTTCGAAAAGATCCGCTGGACCCCCGGCATTTATGACAATGTTACTCTGGCGTTCAGCGAGAATCCCGCCATCGAGAGCGTCCAGGTGGCACCGAAAATTGCAGATAGCTCCATCGTCGTGCAGACATCCCTGCGCAATTTCGGCAACAATCCGGTGTCGTTCAACCTCACGCAGCGCGTGCATGCCTGGAAGGAGAGCGCAACGGTGGCAACTTCCGTGGCCCAGCGTTTCACCCTCGCGCCCGGCGAAGGCAAAGTGGTTCTTCAGACCGTGGCCGTAGCTGGGGCGCGCTTGTGGTCTCCTGAATCGCCGAACCTTTACGCACTTGAAACCAATACCGGCGGGGACACTGCCACGACTCGGTTCGGGATGCGGGAGTTTCGCTTCGATACCTCCACCAAACGGGCCTATCTTAATGGCCGGGTGTACTTCATGCGCGGCTCCAACATCACGCTTCACCGGTTTTTTGAAGATCCATTATCTGGCGTTTTGCCATGGGATCAGGCGTGGGTGCGCAAACTGCTCGTCGAAATCCCCCACGAGATGCATTGGAACAGCTTCCGATTCTGCATCGGTCCCGTCCCGGATCAATGGCTCGATATCGCTGACGAAGCAGGCCTCCTGATTCAGAACGAATACTTCGTCTGGACGGGTCATGACTGGCATGGCCCCGAAAACCAGGTCCATTTCAATCCCGATCAGATGATCCGCGAGTACACCGAATGGTTGCGGGACAATTGGAATCATCCGAGCGTCGTCATCTGGGATGCGAATAACGAGACGTGGGACCCTATCTTCGGCGAGAAGATCATCCCCGCGGTTCGGGGCCTCGATCTCTCCAACCGCCCGTGGGAGAACAGCTACAACCCGCCCGAGGGGCCCGACGACGCCGTGGAAGATCATCCTTACGAGTATCAGGTCATGGCGGATGGTGGTTCGCCGTTCAGCATGACCACCCTGGAAAGCCCGGGCGGCATGTCTCCGGGTGCGCCGACGGGACACGCCCTGATCTTGAATGAATACGGCTGGCTCTGGTTGAATCGAGACGGCACCCCCACCGAACTCACCAAGCGTCTCTATCCGGCGCTTCTGGGCAAGGATTCGACGGCGCAACAAAGGCTTGCCCTGAACGCCTACCTGCTGGCGGGCCTCACGGAATACTGGCGCGCATACCGGCAATATGCTGCAGTGCTCCACTTTGTCTATCTCACGAGCAGCGATCCCGCCGGCTATACGTCGGACCACTTTCGCGATGTGCAGAAACTCGAACTTCATCCCGAATTCCGCGACTACATGAGCAATGCGTTTGCGCCGGTGGGAGTTTATCTTAGCTTTTGGCGGCCGACGATCGAAGCCGCTAGTCTGCAGTCGCTACCTGTGATGCTGGTTAACGACGAGGATCGAGAGGTTGAGGGTACGCTTACCCTGGCGCTGGAGAATGCCAAAGGCGAGCGAGTCGCAACTCAAACAGCAAAGTTTAAGATGGCGCCACTTGGACAGGAGACCAGCTACACCGATTTCAAATTCCCGCAAACAACTGGCGACTTCCTGTTGCGAGCTATCATCGAGTACAAGAAAGATAGCGCAGGGGTATCCATCCAAAGCCGCCGCTACGTCAAGCTCGTTGAGCCTGAGAAAAAATGAGCAGGCGGTCAAACTACGACAAGTTTCCTTCCATTCGAGTTCCAGTTGGCCACGAATGTGTATGGCAGGGCTGGCGGGACATCCTCTTGCGCATCGAGGGCGAAATTTCACGCGGCGCGCGGCGCATCTCCGTGGAAATCTATCCCGGCGTGTTCGAACCAGAGTTGCTGGCAGCGTTTGTCGGCGGGCTGAATCCAGCGCATGTATTCCATACCAGCCATTGTTGGAAGACTCCCGCGGAAATCGATGCGCTAGTCAAGAACGATGTGACCGACGACCCGGTGTTCGGCCGGATGAGTCGCCTCACCATTGAGGACTTCGCCGACCCGCGGCGTACGGCGCAGCTGCGCGAGGCGAGCCGATGGGCGGAGGGCACAACCCTCACCTTTGGTACAGGAACAGCCCTCGTCACCCCTGAGCCTGATGTTCTGATTTTTGCTGATATGGCACGCTGGGAGATTCAGCGGCGTCAGCGTGTCAATCAGATCGGTAACTTTCCTGCCGGAGACGTCCATGAACCCGCCGCGGCGAAGTACAAGCGTGCCTTCTTTGTCGATTGGCGTGTCGCCGACCGGATTAAGCATCGCCTCCTTGACCGGATCGACTATCTGCTCGACACCAACGATCCGACGACACCGAAAATGACCACTGGCGAAGCTTTCCGCGCGGGCCTGCGGTGCGCGCTGAAGCGGCCTTTCCGGGTGGTCCCATTCTTCGACCCGGGTCCCTGGGGTGGGCAATGGATGCGGGAGGTGTGTGACTTGCCTGATGGCCCGCCGAACTACGCCTGGTGTTTTGACTGCGTCCCGGAAGAAAACAGCCTCCTTCTCGATATGGCCGGAGTGAACATCGAGATTCCAGCGATGAATTTGGTGCTACGTCACCCTCGCGAATTGCTCGGCGATGCCGTATACGCCAGGTTCGGCGCCGAGTTTCCCATTCGTTTCGACTTCCTCGATACTATGAAGGGTGGCAATCTGTCGCTCCAGGTGCATCCCCTCAATCAGTACATCCTCGATCACTTTGGAATGACTTACACGCAGGACGAAAGCTACTACCTGCTCGATGCAGCCCTGGACGCCTGTGTGTATCTCGGGCTGAAGACGGGCGTCGATTCCAAAGCGATGATCGGCGATCTGCAACGCGCACAAGAGGGTAGCGCACCGTTCGAAGCGTCCAGATACGTGAATCGATGGCCTGCTCGGAAGCATGACCATTTTCTGATTCCCGCCGGTACCATCCACTGTTCGGGAGCCAACAGCATGGTGCTGGAGATTAGTGCGACGCCTTACATCTTTACCTTCAAGCTGTGGGACTGGGAAAGGCCCGGCCTGGATGGCCGTCCGCGGCCCCTCCACTTGGAACACGGCACGGCCAATATTCAATGGGACCGCGACACAGAATGGGTGCTGAACAACCTTTTGAACCGCATCGAAAAGACTGCCGAGGGAACCGGCTGGGTAGAAGAGAGAACCGGGCTGCACGCGCAGGAGTTCATTGAGACGAGGCGGCACTGGTTTACCTCCGCAGTGGAACACGATGCTTCGGCCGGCGTGAACGTGCTAAACCTTGTGGAAGGGGAAGAGGCAATCGTTGAAAGCTCCAGCGCGGCTTTCGAGCCATTCCACGTTCACTATGCGGAAACCTTCATCGTTCCGGCAGAAGCCGGAAGGTACCGAGTGCGGCCCGCAGAAGGAGCAGGGCGCTGCGCCACAGTGCGAGCAGCCGTGAGGACGGGATCATGAGGTTCGATCCCGGTCTTGGCATAGTTCCGGTCCGCGAGCCCCTTGGGTTTCGCTATGAACGCGGCGTGTTCGGCCCGCCTGCGGAAAGGCGCTCGCTCGACGCGATTCGGCCGAGCCTGCGAAATCCGTCCTGTACGGGGCCCGATCCCGTGTACGCTATCGCCATGGATGTAGGTCGCGAGGAAATTCGAACTGAACTTGAACGAAGGATGCTGCTGTTCGGCGTGGTCACCTATGCGGCGGGGAGACTCGGCGAAGAGCCGGTCCGCAGCCAGGGCCATGTGCACCGCGTCTCCTCGCACAGCGGCTGGTCGCCCCCCGAAGTGTACGAAATTTGGGAAGGGATTGCCTATATCTATATGCAGGAGTACGCTGCCGACGATCCAGGCCGCTGCTACGCGATTCTTGCCCATCTCGGTGACACTGTTGTCGTACCGCCGGGTTGGGCTCATGCAGCCATAAGTGCGGACCCCTCGAATTTCCTAACTCTGGGCGCGCTCTGCGATCGGGAATACGGTTTCGATTATCAGTCGATCAAGAAACGCCAGGGCCTCGGCTGGTATCCATTCGTGACCTCACAGGGCCGCGTCGAGTGGCTGCCCAATCCTCGCTACAAGAAAACAACTCTCGATGTGCGGCCTCCGAGAGACTATGCGCAACTGGGAATCGTGCGGGGACGCTCACTCTACGAACAGGCAGTTCGGGATTTCGATCGGTTTGCCTGGGTCTCAAATCCGGCTCTTGTCCAGGACGTCTGGAGGCATTTCGAACCGTGATGAATGGTAGGGTTGCGGGTTGAGACCAGGATGGAGGCAGCCCGTACGTTCGACGCAACGGCAAGGACCGTGTTCAGCAGCGTTGTTCATGCCGAGCATGAACGTGGCCAACGTCGGCTTGTTGGAGAGGACATCGCGAGCCAGACGCTGATCGACTTTGCCGCCGCCTGCAGCCGCGAAACGCGCACTCGCCGATGCCATCGACATGCTGGATGGCAGGCAACTCATGTTCGGAACCGACAGCGCGAACCTGGAAGAAATGTATGGCACAGTCAAATTCACGCGACGTGTTCTGGCTGAGGTTCTGGCTGAGAAAGTCGAAAGTGGTTTCGTGACCGAAACGGTGGCACTGCAGATCGCCCGACGAATCCTGTACACCAATGCGATGGAACTCTATAACCTCGATAAACCACTGGCCGACCCGGCAAGAGATTCTGAACTTCAAGATGTACGCTGATGCAGTGCGGGGCGAGCTACTGGATATCCACAAGCCCGCCGACCAAGTCACCGAATCGGCTCGGAATCTGATATTCGCTGGACGATTTTTGGGCCGTATCCAGTGCTAAGGTGATGGCGATGCCAAGAATACTCCACGATTGTTCGGGATGCGATAGGCGAGTGCGGACCCCTCACTGACCTTTGACGGTATAGTTCGGAGGGAGCTAGTTGCAACACGTGCTACTCCTGTCACTCTTGATTTTGTGCCTGCTCCTGGCCCGCTCCGTCTTTGACGCTGTGGGTGCACAATTCTCCCGCTCTTTCATGCGCGTTTGTGAACACCTTTCTTGAAATTGTCTAGCATATGATCACAATTGCGCATGGCAAATGCGACGATTGGCATAGTAGTGGTTTTGTCAGTGCAACTCGGGAAAATACTTGCGTCGCAAATATAGAGATTCGGAACATCGTGAGTTTGTGCCCACTTGTTCGTAACCGACGTCTTGGGGTCATTTCCAAACCTGCAGACACCGGTTTCGTGCAAGCTGGTTCCGGGACGGTTGGGCTCGTCGTCCATCCCCCACATCTCTCCGCCCATCGCCTTGAAGAGATCAACCATCACTAGCTTCGAGTGCTGCCACATCAAGAGTTCGTTTTCTCCCCACTGAAAATGAAATCGAAGCTGGGGAATTCCGAAGATGTCTTTCTTGTCCGGGTCAATATCAACGTAGTTGGTCGGGCTGGGAAGAGATGGCGCCTGAATGAGGGCGCCGATCGGAGTCGGGTAGTAACGTTTGATATCGCGTTTGTATTGCGAACCAAACCCTTCGATCTGCCCGTAATGTCCGGGAAACTCTCCGCAACCGCCCCCGATATAGAGCGAGTATCCACGAATGAATTTCTCTTCCTTCGGATTTTTCAGATTATGCCAGCGCGGCGCCCAAGCTACCGTCGAATCGGCGATGTTGTCGGGACTGGCGGGCTGACCGAGAAGTTGCGGCAAGTATCCGTAGCCGGGGCAACCGTACAGGTGATCGCATAGATTGCGGCCGAGTTGTCCGCTGGAATTTGCAATGCCGGCGGGCCAGTGCTGTGACTTCGAATTCAGCATGATGTGCGCCGTCTCGACGCACGATGCGGCCAGCACCACGACCTTGGCATAAACCTCCACTTCTTTTCGCGAGGTTCGATCGATGTACGCGACACCCTTCGCCAAGCCGTTCTCATCGGTAATTACACTTCGCACGAGCGCATTGGTGAGAAGCGTAAGGTTCTTGGTGGCTTCGGCCTCCGGAATCGTGAACCACGTAGGGGAGAAAAAAGATCCCACATCGCATCCGCGGCTGCAATTCCCACAGTAGTGACACGCGGGGTGATCGTTGTGTTCCACCGTGAGTTGAGCGCAGCGGTCGGGCAAATAGGGAACGCCAATTTTTTCAGCGCCCTTCTGGATGATGTAATCGATGCAGCGCCATGGCATCGGCGGTAAATATTCGCCATCGGGATTGCTGGGCCGGTTCTGAATCGTGCTGGCCACTCCCATATATCGTTCGGCCTTCGAAAACCACGGCGAAATCTCGGCGTAGTCAACCGGCCAGTTTTCACCGAAGCCGTCGAGATCTGCCGCCTTGAAATCGATGTCGCCGTAACGCGCGGAGGAGCGTCCCCAAAAATTGGCCTTGCCGCCGGTCGCTTTGCACCGCTTCCAGTACCAATCGGTGCCGGGCGAGTTTGAATACGCCACGTCGTGCTCGAAAAGATCTCTACCCTCGCTGTATTCGGACTCTTCCACGGAGTAAGGCTCCTGGTGCGCCTTGCCTTCCAGCCGAAGAGGATTGCCGTAACCGCGATACTTCAGGTCGTAGACTTGCCGGTGCAGCCGAAAGTCCTCTACAGGGTCTGTGCGCGGCCCCGAGTTGATGGCGCACACCTGCAGACCTGCTTCGCACAGAATCTTCATGGCGGTGCCGCCACCGGCGCCTGTTCCCACCACAATCGCGTCGTACACTTTCGTCGCCAATGAACTAACCCTCTCTAGCTCTTTGCGGTTTGAGCAGAAGCCCTTGAACTCGCCGGTTCACGAAGCTTGGCGTGTTCGGGATCGTCAGGGTGCGGACAGGCCGGCATCTTCGGCCATACCGACCGAAGCCCGGGATAGCCCAGGCTCTCTAATCCAATTTTCGTCGTGTAATATCCGACAACCGCATAATCTCGCATAAGCTGGAAAAATGCGCGCCCGCTCTCGGTCGCAGGTTTGAACTTCGCTTTGTAGGCAAGTTCCTCCAGTAGAGCGTTTTGCTGTTCGGAAGTGCAGTCCATAAACTCCCGTCCAAACTTTGAGTGGCTGCGTGCGTTCATCCAACCCAACCCGGAGAGGAACCGTTCTTGCGCGTCATTTCCTATTTCAATCGCGTCCTGGGTCGAGCGAATGTCGCGGGGAGTGCTCACTGGGACTCGATTGGCGACCATGAAGTCGATGAACTCAGCCACGCCCGCTTTCTTCGCTCCCGGAGTGTCGTCCTCTGGAATGATCATTTCGGCGATGTACTCAACCATCTTGAAGTGCTGAGGAGAGAAAAATAGCGGTTTATAGTCGGCGGGAGCGGCTTGCTGCGCCGTCAGGGCGTCGTGACTATGAGCGCAGGCGAACGCCCATCGTTTGAACCCGGGGAAGGTAGCCGCCACCGACGCGATGCCGATGTAGCGAAGAATTTCCCGACGTTCCACCCCCTGCCCGCCCAAATGCCCCCACTTCCTGAAACCGCTCTTTGATAGCGGTTACACAAGCTGCGCTTTTAGCACCGCCTCAAACACACTGTCAAGCCCTAAAACCCTGACCCCTTGCCTGTCCAAATCAAGTTGACGCTTGCTTTCGCCCGTGCTAGAGATCATGGAATCACCCAATCAGACGATGGAGATTTGTGACCTCGCCCATCGCGGCGAAGAAATGAACCCATGCCTAAGAATGGAAAAGTAAAAGTTGGAATCATCGGTTCACAATTCGAAGCCGACATCCACGCCGCATCCTTCAAGATCGCGTCTGAGGATGCAGAGGTCGTAGCGGTGGCTTCGCCCACTCCTGGAAATGCGGCTGCACTGGCGAAAAGATATGGCATCCCACGCGTGTTTACCGATTATCGGGAAATGCTGAAGGAGCGCGACATTGAAATGATCACAATCGCGGCTCCCAACCGGCTGCATGCACAGATGACCGCTGACTGCGCTCAGGCGGGCAAGCACGTGGTGTGTGAAAAACCGCTTGCCATGACAATCGAAGAATGCGAGCAAATGATTCATGTTGCCCGGCAGGCCGGTGTGCTGCTTCTTTATGCCGAAGAGCTTTTTTTCACTCCCAAATATTTGAAGGCCAAAGAAATGGCCGACGATGGCGCGTTCGGCAAGATTCATTTGGTGAAACAGAGTGAAAAACACTTCGGACCGCATAGCCCATGGTTCTGGGATGTCAATCTCTGCGGAGGCGGCGCTCTCATGGATTTGGGGTGCCATGGGATTGCGTTCTGTTACTGGTTCCTCGGGCGTCCCGTGATCCAGTCCGTGTACTGCCAGATGGGCACTTACGTTCACGCCGACAAGACGCAGGGCGACGACGAAGCTTATTGCATTCTGGAATTTGAGGGCGATGCGGTTGGCATTGTCGAGGACAGCTGGGGGCGGCGGGGCGGGATGGACGACAGGATCGAAGTGTATGGATCGGATGGCGTGACCTACGCCAATCTTCACATGGGCAACGCGCTCCCCACCTATAGCGAGAATGGTTATGGTTACGCGGTAGAGAAGGCGCCGAGCACAAAAGGGTGGAGCTATCCAGTTTTCGAGGAGTTGTGGAACTACGGTTTCCCCCAAGAGATGGCGCACTTCGCACATTGCGTGCGGGGCAAAGAGGATCCATGGGCAACTGGAGAGGATGGGCTGGCCGTCATGAAGATTTTGTACGCCGCGTACGCGTCTGCCGGGGAAGGCCGAAAAATACAAATGCCCTTCTCCGCGAGCGGGGTGCAGAAACCCATCGATCTGTGGTTTCGCGGTCCGCAGTATCGGCCACATCCAGTACGCAATTGAGGCGTGAACGAGACTCATTCGATGCATAAGTGGGACGCTTATGCGGCTCAAGATGAGCAGTCGAATAGCACCATCTGCCCTTACCGCTGCCAATCGATACCACGCCATGAACTCGGTGCCGGAAAACTGGATTCCCTTCATTCCCGTCCACGTGCCTAACAACAACCGCCAGATCCAGTTGCAGCGCGCAGCCATGCCGCGCATTCTCGTAGGCGATTCCAACCCGGCGCAGAAAGTACAGCCGCTGACTTCGTTCCTGCGCCGGGGGCTCGACCTCACCCTGGCCCGGACGTATTTTCTGCACGAGGAAGAAGTCCCGCGAGCAGGCGCCCGCGTCACGCAGTACTACGCCCGGTCCCGCTGGACGCAGGGTCAGGTGTACACGTGGTTCGCACGCAGAAGCAAATCGGGCGTGGAGAGGCCTCTAGCGGCCTCACGTTTGATCGTTTGATCGACAAAAACGAAGTAGTAGGCTGAATCTGTCCTTGAATGCCGGGCCCAATTGGAATATTCGCCCCGATTTCGATTTTGAGTCTGATCATATGGCCGCGCGCTCAGCCTGGGCCCGCAGACCGGAATCGTGGCGAACAATGCGTTCGGTCCGATTCTCAGTTGTTGCCAAAATGGCATTGCACAGATTGAGTTCAGGTTGAGCGATCTAAGTTGTGGGTACCCACAAAGCAGATTTGGGCGCCGGATATTCCCCTGATGTTAGCCCTCCTAGAGTTCAAACGAGACTTTGTCCGAGGGTTCGAATGTCCTCATACGCCGTGTAATAGTTGCGGCTGAGCTGTTCGGCCACCCGAACTGCAACTTTTCCGTGTTCGCGTAGAAACTGAAGAAACGCGTCCAGCCACGAGAAAACGCGATAACTCGAAGCGACCGGTCTCCAAGCGATCGGGCCGCAGCGTCAGAATTCGAACCTGACCCCAAACTGCATCCGGCGAGGCGTATATCCCACTGCCGTGGAACTAATGATCCCGAACGTCGGATCGCCGGGATTCCAAGCTGTATTCGGCGGCGCAAAGCGAGGATGATTGGCGCCGTTGAAGATGTCCGCCCGCAGTTGCAGCTTCATGGATTCCCTCGGCGTGAACTCCTTGTACAAGCTCACATCTAAATTATGGATGCCATTGGCGCGCAGACCTGAAAAGTAGCGGGGAGCATTGCCCGGCACCTGGTCACCCGGGTCTGCAAAACAGTTGACGTCCAGAACGGCCGTCTGATTGATCGCTGCTTGATTACTGCTGATCCCCGTTCCCCCGGCACAGAGGACATTGGGACGCTGGGTACCATCCATCAACCGGGGACTGGCCATTGGAATCGCCAGCGGTTGTCCAGACTGCTCCGTAATCAGCGTAGACATGGACCATCCGCCCACAGCCGCGTCCAGAAAACGATTCATATCTCCGCCGATCCACTTTTCACGGCCGATGGGCAGCTCGACGATGAGCGCAGCCGCCAGCCGCTGCGGCGTGTCATTGGCGCTGATTCCGTGTTCTGCTTTCAGATTGTCCAGTTGCTGCGGGTTCCCATTGTTCAGGGTCCCCACAAATGCATTTGCGCCCACGGAAGAGTCATCGGTCAGCTTCGAAAGAGTGTAGCTCCCTTCGAAACTCACGTGGTGGGTAGTGCGCTTCTGGAAGCGAATCTGCATTGAGTGGTACCACGAGCTGGCTTCCAGCAAGGGAAGTCCCTCAAAATTGCCGTCGAACTGAGGATAGGGCCGCAACAGGTTGCCGCGAGGAATGGTCGGGTTGCCATATTGCGAGTTCGGTTCGTTGAAAATTGCGCCCGGTCCACCGACCATGCAACTCGAACCGCCGCTGAACAAAGTGCAAAACGGATTAGCCACCGGGCTCGCCAGAAAGTTACTGACACAGCCGTCCGCGTCGCAGTTTGGATCCTGAGTGTGTTCGAAGGCCGAAATCTGCGCCAGCAGACTCGATGACATGAAGTTCCGGTTACGAGTGCTCGAGTATCCCCCCCAGGGCAGGTGAATGCTGCGATTCGCGGAATAGTCAACTCCAATCACGATCTGACTCGGCAGCAGCCGCTGGATTCCGAGATTCCATTGGTAAATGTCAGCATTCTGCGCCTTGGTAGTCCCCAGATCGTTCTGATTGAGGTAGCCCCAATCGGCCAACTGGCCGTACTGGGTTCCCTGGGGACCCGTCAAAACGCCGGGAAAAGGGTTGGCCAGAGTCGCAGATTGCGTATCAAAATTGTCCAGTGTGAAAAACATGGTCGCGGTCTTGCGGAAAGCGGTACCGGGATATTGGAAGTTCGTGGCTACACTCATGCCGTAGTACGCTCCGGCTCCGCCTCGGAGCACTGTATTGGGGTTCAGTTGATAGGCAAATCCGAGCCGCGGGCCGAAGTTATTGCGGTCCACCGGAACACTCCTCCTGCCAGAGGCTGGGAACAGCGTGGTCCCGTTCAATTGTTTAGTTCCCACCCCAAACTGTTGCAAGCCGGGGTCGCCTCCGCTTACGTCAAGGCTGATGCCACTATCACCGTTGAAATTGCTGAACTGAATCTGGTTGTTGCGCTCGGTGTAGGGCGTACTCCATTCATACCGCAAGCCCAGGTTGAGCGTCAGTTTCAAGTTCACTTTCCAATCGTCCTGAAAATAGAAGCCAGTCTCTTTAGATTTGGTGGCTACCGCCGGGTAGATGTTGATTGAACTGACCCCGTTGTCTCCGCCATTGACGTTGTCTGCATATCCGAACAGAAGGCTGGCGAAGGGGTTGCCCTGCGCGTTGCCGTTTACGTCAGTGTCGCTGTTGGGAAACTGCGACGTCACAAAGTCCGTGAAGTTCAGCAATCCCGTCGGGTACGGAGGCTGCAAGAAGTTGTTGAAGAAGATCCGTTGCTCGCCTCCCATCTTCATCAGATGAGATCCCTTGGCGATGACCAACTGAGAGGAATAGCTGTAAAGGGTGTGGGCAAACGACGTATTGATACAACACTGGTCGTAGAGACTGCTCCACGGTGACGCCCCTGTCATCTGAATCGTCGGCATGCGGTCGATTCCATTGGCTTCCAGCACGGTGGGCAACCCGGCACTCGCCAGGCTAGGAATGTTGGTTGTCTCGGGCTGGGCTGCCCGGTCCAGGCTGAAGTGGTTGGTCCAGATAATCTTTGGATTCATGGTCCACGTGTATTCCAGCGAGCCGTTCTGTACCGTGAGTGGACTATTTGCGATCCCGCCGTTATCCCCGGTAGCGTCACCGCCGTCTCCAAGGTCTGGTGGAGTCGTCATGTTGCTGTGCAGGCGGCTGTACCGCCCATTCAGGCGGTGCTTATCCGAGATCTGATGGTCGATCTTGATATCGAATTGATAAGCCGGGCCATGCGACAGAGTGGTCTGACGATAGTTGTTGAATTCCCCCGGCAGATTGGGCAGAGGGTACTGGTTGATGATGGCCTGTCCAATTGGGTCGATTTCGTTCTGAGGGATTATGTTGCCCGGCACTGGATTCCTTGACGAGCAGTCGGGACTGCAGTTGATAGGGTCATAAATCGGATTGGCTGCCCCTGAGAAATCGCCGGCGCGCTCATTCGACGTTCCCGGGAACATGCCATTCATCGGCACCGTGGCCACAATATTGATGGCTTCGTTATCGCGCAACTTCTCCAGGTCGAAAAAGAAAAAAGTCCGGTTCTTGCGAATCGGCCCGCCTAATGAAAACCCGTACTGGTCGCGTTCGTGGTCCGGCTTTAGACCCGGCGCGGGGTTGAAGAAGTCGCGGGCATCGGTTCCCGCGCGTTGCAAGAAATACCAGCCGCTGCCATGGAACGCATTGGTGCCGCTTCTCAGAACCATGTTCACCACTGTGCCGCCGTTGTTGCCGAACTCGGCGGAAAAGCTGTTGTTCTGAACCTTGAACTCCTGAATGATCTCCACCGAGGGTTCGTAGTAAACATTGCTGGTGGCGCCTTCACCCTGTTCCGGCGCGCTGATCAATGCGCCGTCGATCCGTACCTCCGCTGTCGCATTCCGTTGACCGTTGGAGACGAAATTGGTTCCCTCAGGATAGTTGTCTGTTGCGCCCGATCCGGCGGTCTCCGTAACTCCTCCTGCCAAAAATGTCAGGTCGAAAAAATCCCGGCCTGATAGAGGGATGTTCTTGATGTACTCGTTGGTGACGTCTGTCCCCAGCGTCGCACTCTCCGTATCCAACAGCGGCGCGGCCGTCGTGACTTCGACCTTCTCGCTCACACCCGCCGGAGTCAGAGTGAAGTTGAGCGTAGCTTCCTGATCGACGGCCAGCACCACGCCGGACCGCTCTGTGGTCCGAAAACCCGATAGCTGAGCCTTTACGGAATAGGTGGATGGCCGCAAGCCCGTGAAGAAGTATTCCCCCTTGTCGTCGGTGTGAGCAGCACTGGAGATGTTGGTTCCGGTGTCCGTGATGGTTACGGTCGCATCGTGAACCACCGCTCCCGAGGCATCGGAGACAACGCCTCGAAGTTGTGCCCTGTAACTGCCCTGTGCGACAACCAATGTCGTACAGGGTCCGAAAAAGCAGGTCACCAGGATGCAAGAAAGAACTCGTCCAGTCGGTCGCATGAGAATCCTCCGTTTGCTTTGCACACAGCCGGCGAACACGCCACTCGGCTAAAGATCCAGGTATCCCACAATGCTTAACTCCAAAGTCTCCGAAAACGGTGCATTTTGTTCGCAATGAGCGAAAAAGCGGTCGCATTGAACCGCGAGAGCGCCACTCAGTCCTTCAAAGGAAAAGCGCCTCTGCCCATGGCAGTCCATTGCTGGCGCATGAAGCTGAACAATCCGATGCGGTCTCGGAATGCTTCTGTACCACCCTCTTTCGTTATGGAGTACGCGGCTGCAATGTTGGCAAAAGCCAGACAGTCTTCCAGTTTCGCTCCGCGCAAATACAGATGAATGAAGCTGGCATCGAAGGTGTCGCCGGCTCCGATGTCATCGACAAATTTGACACTTGGCGGTGCAAAGCTCCACTGCTCATCTCCCGCGCGGCAAATGGCGGCTGCCGAGCCGCGTTTCACCACGACTACCTTGGTAAGCCCGGCCAACAGGTTGAGCGCTTGCGAAAGATCGGTAGTCCGGGCGATCTTTTTCGCCTCGCGATCGTTCGGAAAGAACAGGTCGACGTATTTCAGGACTTCATGCAGGTCCTGTCCCCATAAGTTTTCGGGATCGTCGTTGGTATCGAGAGACGTAGTGAGACCCGCTTCCTTCGCCTGCCGAAACAGTTCAAGAATTCGCGGTCGCAGAGCGCGGTGTAGGAAGAAGGACGAAAGATGCAGGTGACGGACTCCCCGGACATAACCCATATCGATGTCCGAGTACTGCATCTCAAACATCGTGCCCGGATAAGTCAAGATATGCCGATGCTGCGTGTGAGGCAGCACGACCGTGAGTCCCGTTCCTGTCTTGCCCGTTCCTTGCTTGACTCGCGTGACGTCCACGCCTGCTGCGGACAATCGCTCCAACGCCATTTTCCCCAGGGGGTCAGCGCCAACTGTCGATACAAACCCGACATGCGTGCCCAATACGCACAGGTTGTGCGCGAAGATGGCCGAAGAGCTTCCCAGCGTGAACGCCATGTTGCTGGCCAGCAGCTCCCGGTCGGAGGCCAGATCTTTGGGCAGCCCGTATAGAATTAGGTCCAGGTTAAGCTCACCGACCACGCAGACCTCGATCACTGAGTCCTCCTTTCGCGTTGTAAGAGTGCGGCGCATTATCTATCAGGAATGTATGTTGAAATTCTGTACCACGCGGCTGATGGCACCGTTTGGACTTGGACAGTCGGGCCGCAGGTTCCACCGCAAGGAAAAAAATAAACCGAGTAATTGCCCGAAAATTACGTCCAGCGCTGGGCGGTAGTCATCGGCGATAGGGCTCGGCGCAGTGGACGCCAGATAGTGTTCAGCGAAGAAGCCTGCGCCTGAGATTTCGCCCCCGGACACAACCATCCTGGACCTGACCAGCTTCTTCTTTCCGATCTCGTCGAGCAAGTCTTGCTCGTATTGTTGGACGCGCCCATTGTTCGAAAGAAAACAAACGAACAGTGTGCCTTGATCCAGAGCCGCCATGGGACCATGTCGCAGTCCCAACACCGACTCAGACATGGTCAGGGTCTTTCCCGCGGTTAACTCCAGGAGCTTGAGAGCGCTTTCCTTCGCCACGGCCTTCAGTGGTCCCGAGCCGGCAAAGCAAGCTTTGGTATACCCATCCTTCGCCAAAGCTGACGCGTAATCCGCGGCGCGCGGGAGAAAATCTTTTCCCGACTGGATTATTTGCGACAGGATCTCTTCATAACGGACGAGATCCTTGGCATGCGCCAGGCACTGACCGAAGATCACCATGTTCGAGAAAGAACTGGTCATCGCTAGCCCGCGATCGTTCACTGCGCCATCCAGGCAAATAGTCAACATCCTTGGTTCGCCGGCGCTCTCGCGGATCATCCGCCCGTTCGCGTTGCACGAGACCACGAGATGATAAATGTCTGGACGGCTCTTGCGGGCAGCCTCCAGTACCGCAACTCCTTCAGGACTGTCCCCCGAGCGCGAAAAGGAAATCCAGAGGTATCTACCCTCAGGGATCATCCAGTCATCCATGTGGGTCAGAAGATCCGTGCTCGGGACAGCGATCACTTCGCAGTGCCAACACTTACGAAGAAGATAGGTAAGAGAGTGTCCAATATAGTCAGAGGTTCCGGCGCCGACGAGGAAAACGGTTGGCTTGGAGGCACCGACTCCCGAGAGCAGCAGGAATTCCGCGATTCGCGCC
>JBAVAV010000560.1:0-2734 GCA_049585895.1 Candidatus Sulfotelmatobacter sp.
TGATCCCAGGCGAAAACCGGCGATCTCGCCGCGGCCCTCAAACTGCATCCCGCCAGACACCGGAGCTCCTTCGTTCACGGTGAAACTGCCTTGCACGGTCCCCATGGCAGACAGATCCGGAGACAAATCTTTCTTGGCGCGGCGTGCCAGTTCCACTAACGCGCTCACCGGAACCTGCTCCGCCTCCAGCGCCATGGCGGCCACCTGGGTTCCGGGCAGGCCGAGGTCGCCGTGCGCGGTGATAGCTCCATTGCCGACAGGCCCACTGCAGAAAACCTCGTGCAACACGCGGTCCACCGAGCTGTATCGCGCATCGCAGTGTGCCGCCAGCCTGAAAGGCTGGCCGCTGGCGATGTCGTAGCGATGGAAATCTTGAATGGATGCGTCAACCGAGACCTGCAATGCCGCAGGCGTTCCTTGCAACCTGGCATCCAGTTGCACTCCGCCTCGCCAGCCCTTGTCATTGCCCGAGACCAGCTTGCTCAGTTGCCCCAGTTGCGCGCGCTCCCACTCCACGCTGAATTGCAGCGGCGTGTCGCGCAGCCGCCCGGCGCGTTGCCACCTGCCGTTCATCCGCAGCAGTCCCGTATCGCTCAGCCCCACGTCGGTGCGCACTGGTTCGGCCTTCAGGCGCACGCCCCACGTGTCTTCCGAATCCTGCCACAACGCAAAATCCGCGTTGATGAGCGCATACGCCTTCTTCTCCTGCCCAGTCTTGAAATTGATTCGTCCCGCGCTCGCCTCGATATATGGGAAACCCGGGCGCGGCTCCAACTTCGATTTTGCCGTCGGCGCCAGCGGCGTGCGTGCCGTGCGCTCCAGCAGAGCTTCCAGGTTCCAGTGTCCGTTCTCTCTGCGGACAAGGTTCAGGCTGGGTTCGGTCAACTCCAATCGGGCAATGTCGAGGTGGCCGCGCGCCAGCGACGTCAGCCGTACCAGCGCGGTCACCTCTTGCGCGCGCAGCATGGGTTCCGCGCCAAAGGCCGGGTCTTCGTAGACGACCAGATTCTTCAGATCGAATCCAGGTCGCGGAAGCAGTCGGAGATGGACCGACCCAATCTCCACTGGCCGCGCCAACGCCCGGCTGACGGAGTTCGCAATGCGCGTTTTGAGGTGCTGAGCTCCCGGACGGAGAAAGAAAAGGACGAGCAGCATCGCCGCCACCGCAACCGCCGCTCGCTGTTTAAGAGAAAAATGCCTCACGGCAACTTCACCGCACCACTCCAAGCGTCCGCCGCCAGCGCGTCTCGTCGAAGAAATGCAGCACCACGTGCGCCAGAAACCCAATCCGGTCTGCCATCCCCGTCTTGGTGTATTGGTCGGAGGGCGTCTCGAACGACCAGTAAATGAACATGGGCCGGCCGATGATATTTTCCTGCGGAATGAATCCCCAGTAGCGGCTGTCGAGGCTCACGTCGCGGTGGTCGCCCATGGCGAAGTAGTGACCGGGCGGCACTACTAACTCGCCCCCCTGAATGTGCGACTGCAAATCCACCAGCCAGTTGGGATAAACCCCATACTCATCGGACGGAGGAATCGCCGGAAAGTTCTTGCGGTAGGCCTGCGCCCGGCGAATGATGTCGGGATAACTCTCCTGGCTGTCGTCGACTGTGTTAGGGTCGCTCAGCACGTATGGCTCTTTCAAAGCTTCGCCGTTGCGGTAAACCACTCCGTCCCGCAGATGAATGCGGTCTCCCGGCACCCCCATGATGCGCTTCACCACATAGGTTCCGGCATCGTGCGGGTCGGGATGCAGAAACACCACAATGTCCCCGCGCCGCACTTGGCGATACGGAAGCAATGGTCCGGCCCAAGATGTCTTCGGCGCGAACTGGATGCGGTTTACGAAAACGTGATCGCCGATCAACAGCGTGTTTTCCATGGAACTGGAAGGAATCTCGAAGGCCTGCACCACGAATGTGATGATGAACAGTCCCGTCACCAGCACCGCCGCCAGCGAGGCGAGGAACTCCACCGTGGTCTCGCGCGGCTTCTCTTCGATTTCAGCGCCCGCTTGGTTATCTTTCTTAGCCACTGTGATCGTCCATCCCGTCTTGATTCCCTTGTAATCCGGCTTCTCCGCTGCCCTTCAGTGCACCACCCGCAGCGTGCGATTCCAGCGCGTGATCTGGAAGATGTGCGTCATCACGTAAGCGAAGTGATACAGTTTATCACCCATCGAAGAGGGCGCCAGATCGACCTCCGTGCTTTGCACCGACCAATAGATCAAGAGCGGCCGCCCGATGATGTTCTCCTTGGGCACGAATCCCCAGTAGCGGCTGTCGTAACTGTCGTCACGGTTGTCGCCCATGGCGAAATAGTGTCCTTCGGGAACGATGAGCTGGCCGTCGTCCACCAGTTTTCGCATCTGCAGCCACCATTCCGGGATCACCCCC
The DNA here is from genome assembly GCA_049585895.1 of Candidatus Sulfotelmatobacter sp. Lineage (GTDB taxonomy): Bacteria > Acidobacteriota > Terriglobia > Terriglobales > Acidobacteriaceae > Sulfotelmatobacter. Next base: position 2,397 of record JBAVAV010000560.1, read on the forward strand.
TGGGGTAGATCCACCCGCGGAAAGTTGTCGCGAAACAGGTCTGGGTCGTTCTTGCTGAAGTGCGCGTACGGTTCCTTCAATGGCTGGCCGTTAACCCACACTTGTTTGTTGACCAGCCGCAAACGATCTCCCGGCACGCCGATCACCCGTTTTACGAAATGTTGCGCCGGGCTCACCGGATAATGAAACACGATGATGTCGCCCCGCTGAATCTTGTGATAGGGCATAACGTAATCGCCTACGCTGCCCCCGCCGTAACACAATTTATTGACCAGCAGGTAATCGCCGACGAGCAGCGTATTCTCCATCGACGGAGACGGAATCTGGAAGGCCTGCAC
>JBAVAV010000561.1:0-1550 GCA_049585895.1 Candidatus Sulfotelmatobacter sp.
CAATAGGAGCGCATGCCATTCACTTCGCATTTCTTTGGGTCATCGAATGAGAAACGCACATAGTTGGTGACCACCAAGTCGAGGTAGCCGTCGCGGTCATAGTCGAACCAGGCCGAACTAGCCGCCCACCTTCCCGCATTCTTCACTCCAGCTTTGTCCGTAACTTCTGTGAAGGTCCCATTCCCATTGTTGTGAAACAACGCGCTGGAAGGAAAGCCGGTGACGAACAGGTCAGGATGGCCGTCGTTGTCATAGTCGCCCACGGCGACTCCCATTCCGTAAAAATCCAGGCGATCGACCCCTGCTCTGGCAGCGACCTCCTCGAACCTCCCGTTTCCAAGATTGCGATAGAGTGCGTTGCGCACGGGAACTGGGCTTTTCCCCCGTGGTGTTTCGCCGCCATTTACAAAAAAGATGTCTTGCAGACCGTCGTTGTCGAAATCAAGAAAGGCCACTCCTCCTCCCATTGTCTCGAGGAGAAAACGGTCAGGCGATTCACCACTGAACTGATGCCAGGTGATGCCGGCTTCCTGAGTGATGTCAGTGAAGATAGTCTTTTTGTCAGACGAAGCGGGCTGGGCTGCGTGAGCCGAAAACAACAAAATCGTGAGGGCAACCAAAATGATTGTGGAACCGCGGCCTGGGCGGTTATAGCTCATGACTGAGCTTATTCTCGGGCATCGGCATTGGTCTATGGCGCGTTGTCATGGTGGGATTCTGCGCTCTTGAGGTCTTCATACAGCTCCATTTCGCGATCGCTTTCTTCCTTGCGGCCGAGGCGCCGATAGACACGAGAAAGCGCAAAGTGCGCCGGTCCATTGTGGGCATCCAGTTTCACTGCCTGCTCCAGGTGTTGTTGAGCCTCCGTCATGACGCCCTTCTTGAAGGCGAGGTTACCCAACTGGTAGTGCGCTTCCGGAAGGGACGGATCGAGCGCCATTGCAGAACGCAGCAACTGTTCTGCTCGCGCTTCAGCCAGCGCATCACCAGTTTCCGATTGCCGCAGCAGGGCGACGGCATACTGCGCTTTGAAACGCGCATCCTTCGGAAAGCGGCGGATTCCCGCCTCAAAGTTCGCAGCTGCGTCCTTGCTCACGCCAGCGGCGAATTGCGCCTGGGCCAGTCCCAGAATACCGTCGGGACGAGAAGCATCAAGTTGCACGGCGCGAGTGTAGGAGCGAACCGCATCCGTGAACTGCCCCACTCCCATCTCTACTAGTCCCTGCAATTCAAAGGCAGCCGCCGAGCCGGGAAAGGAACCAGTAGTCTTTCTGGCGAGTTGCAAGGCGGAGGGCAGTGAATGCTGAGCCAGGAGAATCTTGCCAAGATCCCGGTAGTTCCCTTCTTCGGATGGAGCCAGCTGAATGGCTTCCTCCAGCGCTTGCACCGCCTCCTTCGGCCGAGCTTGCTTCTGCTGGCACCAGCCCAGCAAATTGAAGATCGCTGCATCCCTGTTTCCGGCATTGATCAAGGCCTCAAGACTCTGCTGGCTTTGCGCGAATCGACCGGCATGATATTCGACCAGAGCCAGGGTGTAATCGAGCCTGGGC
>JBAVAV010000562.1:0-2570 GCA_049585895.1 Candidatus Sulfotelmatobacter sp.
GTTTGGAGCCGATGACGAGATGGGGTTGGCCGCAGAGTCTTTGCGAGGTCTCGTTGACAACGAGGTGTCGGTCTCCAATTCCGCTGGCGTCGAAGAGATACGGTGAGAGGGAGGCGTGGCCGCTCTCGGTGGGGTCGCCTTTGATGTCGTCATAGGTAAAAAGGCGCTTGGTGGGCGGCTCGTCGTCGCGCCGGGTGAGACCTATGATAACCACGTGCACGTGGGCTTTGCCCCGTGCGTCGCTGCCCCAGGCAAAGGTGCGATGGGCGAAAGAGATTTCGAGGCCGTAGCGACCGAAGAGCACTGGCCAGAGTTGCGCGACCTGTTCGCCCTGCGTGATTGAGTTGGTTCCCACAAAACCGATGTGCGCGTGGCTGTTCGCGAGATATTCGCCGGCTTTGATGAACCAGGCAGTCACGTAGTCGAGAGTTCCGCCAGAGCCGCCCGATTCTGCGGACCTGGGCGCGCTGTTTCTCGCTCTGATATTTCGCGCCCCCGAAGGGCGGGTTCCCGAGCACATAGGAGCATTGCTGAGGCGGCAGTACCTCGGCCCAATCGGTTTCGAGCGCATCGGCGGGATGAATGTGCGGCGATTTCTTGAGCGGGATGCGGATGTAGGAGCTAACGAATTCAATGTTCAGCCGATTGTTCATGATGTGGTCCATCATCCATAGGGCAACCTCGGCAATCCGAGCGGGGAATTCGCCCAGTTCAATTCCATAGAATTGGTCCACATCCACCTTGGAGAATACGGCGGCGAACTTCAACTGCTCGTCCCGGCGCAGTAGCTTGAGTACTTCAATTTCGATCAGGCGCAGTTCGCGGTAAGCGATGACAAGGAAGTTCCCGCATCCGCATGCGGGGTCGAAAATCCGCAGCGAACCGAGCTTCTCGTGGAGGGCTTCCAGAGCGCGGCGACGGCCAGTGTCGCGGCGTTGCCTCAGTTGCTCCAACTCGGCCCGAAGGTCATCGAGAAACAGCGGCTGAATTACCTTCATGATGTTTCTTTCGGTGGTATAGTGCGCCCCTTGTGCGCGGCGTTCCGCCTTCTCCATCACCGACTGGAAAAGCGATCCGAAGATTGCAGGCGAGATCGCTTCCCAGCTAAAACTGCAAGCCTCAAGCAGCAAGCCGCGCATCACCGTGTCGAAGCTGGGGATACGCAGATGTTCCTTGAACAAGTCGCCGTTTACGTAGGGGAACTCTTTGAGGTCCCCATCGAGGTTCCGTTCACGGTCCGGCTCTGGGGTGTTCAACACGTCGAAAAGCCGGGCCAGCCACGGGCCGAGGTCGCTGCCATCCTCGCGGGTGCGCTCCCTAATGAGGGCGGAGAAGCTACCACGCTCGAAAATGCCGGTGCCGTCGGCGAACAGGCAGAAGAGTATGCGCACGAGGAATTGCTCAAGATCGTGACCGTTATAGCCCGATGCCTTGAGCGCGTCGTGTAGCGACCCCATGAGTTCGGAGGCTTCTATGTTGACCGGGTCCTGATCGCGGAAGGCGCGCTTTTCGACGCCAACGATGAAGGCGAAGCGCTCGACCTGGCGAGGAAGATCACGAAGCGGGAAACGGACCTCGGTACTCTCGTCCAGGTCGTAGAGTTCGAACTGCTGGAAATCGCTGACGAGGAGGTAGCGAGGAAGTTCGTAGTCCTTGAGTTCGGGAAAGTAATCGAGGGCTTGCTCTTTGGCAAGCTTGAGGTCTCGACCGGCGCTCTTTTGCTCGACCAGCAGCACTCCTTTCCAGAATAGGTCAACGAATCCGCGTTTGTTTCCTAGCCGCTTGACCGGCTCCTCATAGGTGGCTACGCGGCGGCGGCTTGCGCCGAAGGCTTCGAAGAATTCGTTGTAGAAGGTCTGCGTCTCGCCGCGCTCGTAGTGGGCGTCTTTCCAGTCCTCGGCGAACTTGGCGGCGCGGGCCCGGATTTCGCTCCAGCTCAGACGCATACAGGGCAACGTTTATCATCTGCGGGAGATTTGGACTAGTTTATGGGGTGGTTCGCCGCATGAAGCAGGTTCCTCCGCTCCGCCGTCGCTGGCGCTCCGGCTCCGGTCGGAATGACAGAGCATTAGAGGACAGACAAAAAGCCCCACTTCTCGCAAAATCAGCGAGAAATGGGGCACCCAAGACTCGGCGGTCGATGTTCGCAGCTCGAAGCTCACGGCTCGCAGCTAGTCCACCACCGCTTTATCCGTGATCTCGAGACCGCGGTCGATGATGGCAAATGCTTCGCGCAACTGCTGCTCGTTGATGCAGAGCGGAGGGTTGGTGAAGAACGTGTTCCAGCGCACCAGGGTGTAGAGTCCTTGCTCGCGGAAGAAGCGGCCGAGCGCGGCCATCTCGTCGGAGGCGCCATTGAATGGGGCCATGGGCTGGCGCGTCTTGCGGTTGCGGATGAGCTCGAAGATGCCGAACAGGCCGATGGAGCGCACGGCTCCCACCGACGGATGTTTGGCTTGCATCTCGGCTCCGAGTTGTTTCAGGATCGCGCCCATTTTCTTTGCGTTGTCAATCAGGCCATCCTCTTCGTAGACGCGAATCGTGGCCAGCGCCGCGGCGCATCCCATGGG
>JBAVAV010000563.1:0-8555 GCA_049585895.1 Candidatus Sulfotelmatobacter sp.
CGTCTGCTCGATCCCGTCGCCCGCGCGATTGCGAATGCTCCCATCGACAACGAACCACTCACAGCGGCAGACGAGAAGGCTCTCGCGGAAGCTCGCGAATGGTCGAAGCATAACAAAGGCACTCCCCATGAGGAGTTCCTAGCCGAACTCGGCATCACCCAAGAGGAAATCGACAACTATCGAGAACCGAAGTGAAGAAATCCTCATCCCTGCCTCCCAATGAACTTATCATTGCCTGATGGCCGACAGTTCGAAGCCTATCCACTTCTCCGGACACGCAAGCCAGCAATTGCAGTTTCGCGGTACGACCGAGGCGGAAGTAATTGAAGCGATTCTGACGGCGCCTTGGCATGCCGCGGAAAATGGCCGCATGGAATGTCGAAAGGACTATGCCTTCGACGCGGTCTGGAACCGGCGCCACTATGCGACCAAGCAAGTGCGGCCTATCTTTGTTGAGGAAGCGAACGACATCGTAATTGTCACTGTTTACGTATACTACTTCTAGAGGTGCAGGTCATGCGAATCACCTACGACCAAAATGTAGATGCACTCTACATCCGCTTCAAGGAAGCCACGGTTACGACCAAGCACCTCGGAGAAGGCATAGCCGCGGACTTTGACGCGGACGGTCGTCTGGCGGGAATTGAGGTCCTCGACGCCGTGAAAAGGCTGGGCGATCCTGACGCGTTCAAGCGCGTTACCCTCGAAGATGTTGCGATTGCACGATAGGTAGTGCCGAGGGATCAGATTCAGCCTTACGCGATCTCCGCGAAGCCAGCGGCGCTGGCGAATGCCCTCATGGTTAATCAGGACTGTTCTGGGTTCGGCAAGAAGAATTGCGACCAGCACCGAGACAGGGATCAACGCCGCATACAATCCCTCCCGCTTGCGGACGGTCTCCCACATGGTCAGAGCGGTGAAGGCCACCAGCGACACGGTGACTATCTCGATAAGAACATGCATCCGGGGAGCAAGTGAGAACTCAACCGAGGCGCCATTTTCACGCGGACGAAGCTTTCTCGTAGAACGGCGAATCCACCAGAACAAAAGCATGAATGGAGAGACAAACAAGAGTCTCAAAAGAACCGCGCCAAATATTAAGGCGATTGCCTTCACTTGACACCTCGTAGATGCCCCGGGAGGGCGGTCCTCAAGAGCGTTTACTCAATCGAAACCACCCTATCCGCTAACTCCGAATAATCTTTCTTCTCGATCCCGTGCACCTGCTTGTCGTACTGTGCACTTCGACGAGTAATTCATCGAGCAGAATTTCGGGTTCATCCAGCGCTATTTTCCTTTGACTTTCTCTGACAATTCGCGAAACTCTTTGGCTTGCTTGTGGCTTGCCTTTATTTGCAACTGTGCGAGCTATCGAGAGTTCTCAGTCGTCAGGATCGGCGCCAAGGCCTCCAGTTCCGTCGCTACTTCGCGTGCGTGATCGGCCTCTTTCAACATCAAATGTTCAAATTTTCGGAGTGCGTCGTGGTGATCCATAGACCTCGCTTTGGGGTAGATTCAAGTGCGTGATTTACTTCAGCGAAACCAGCCGCTCCACCAACTCAGAATAATCCTTCTTCTCAATCCCATGCACCTTGTTTGTACTCATCCACCTTCGACGAATAGTTCATCCTTCGACGAATGATTCATCGAGCAGAATTTTGGGCCGCACATAGAGCAGAAGGAACCCAAGAAATTTCCACAGCTCTATTGTGACATCTGACCTTGACCACAGTCCCGAACTTGCGCGATGATGATCGGAGGCCGTGACTGCCGCGCAGAGCGCGATTAGCCCCTTCCTAAGTCCTTCGATTGAAAGACTTTAGTATTTAAGTTCTTTGACATCCGTATCTTGTGAGGAATTTCGCGCCAACCCGATGATTCCAAAGATTTTGCAAAAAGGGGGGAGGGGCTATCCCATGATCTTGGGTGCCTGATGTGCAAGCCACCGCACCCCGCTCGCTTCGCCGAAGAATTTATTTCGAGTCCGATGGGGTCTCGAGCGTAAACGGCCCGTTGTGCGTAGTCGGGATCGGGAAGGGCACGGCTTCCAGCATGCCGGCAAGCATCCGCAAGGATGGGGGCTTCAGCCCCTGAGGGCTCACCAGCGGAAAGCGCCCGGACAGACAGGAATGGCTGGCTACTTAATCGAAACCAGCTTCTCCACCAGTTCCGAATAATCCTTCTTCTCGATTCCATGGACCTGCTTGTTGTATTCGTCCACCTTGGAGGAATAATTCATCGAGCAGAACTTTGGGCCGCACATAGAGCAGAAAGCCGCTTCTTTGTAGTAGTCGTCGGGCAGGGTTTCGTCGTGCATGGAACGGGCGGTTTCGGGATCGAGCGAGAGCGCGAATTGCTTCTCCCAATCGAACTTGTAGCGGGCGTAGCTCAGCGCGTCGTCGCGGTCGCGGGCGCCGGGGGGTCCGCGGGCGATGTCGGCGGCGTGCGCGGAGATCTTGTAGGCGATGATGCCGTCTTTCACGTCTTTTTCGTTCGGCAGGCCAAGGTGCTCTTTCGGAGTGACGTAGCACAGCATGGCCGCGCCGTACCATCCGATCATGGCCGCTCCAATCGCCGAGGTGATGTGGTCGTAGCCGGGAGCGATATCAGTCACCAGCGGCCCCAGCGTGTAGAACGGCGCCTCGTAGCAGAGCTCAACTTCTTTATCGACCTGCTCCTTGATCTTATCCATCGAAACGTGGCCGGGACCTTCGATCATCACCTGCACGTCGTGCGCCCAGGCGATTTTCGTCAGTTCGCCCAGAGTTTTCAGCTCGGCGAACTGAGCTTCGTCACTGGCGTCGGCAACGCAGCCGGGGCGCAGGCCGTCGCCCAAAGAAAAGCTGACGTCATACTTCTTGAAAATCTTGCAGATGTCGTCAAAGCGGTCGTAGAGAAAATTCTGCTTGCGGTTGTAAGCCATCCACTGCGCGAGAATAGCTCCACCGCGGCTTACGATCCCGGTGATGCGTTTGGAAATCAGCGGCAGATACTGGATCAGCACGCCGGCGTGAATGGTCATGTAATCCACGCCTTGCGCAGCCTGTTCTTCGATCACTTCGAGCATGACTTCGGCATTTAGATCTTCGACGCGCTTCACACGCGAAATGGCTTCATAGATCGGCACGGTTCCAATCGGCACGGGCGAATGCCGCAGAATGGCTTCGCGAATCTCGTGGATATCGCCGCCGGTGGAAAGGTCCATTACCGTATCGGCGCCGTAATGTACCGCGGTATGCAGCTTCTTTAGTTCTTCGTTAATTTCCGACGTAACCGCCGAATTGCCGATGTTGGCGTTGATCTTGCACAGCGACGCGACTCCGATCGCCATCGGCTCCAGTTCCGGATGGTTGATGTTGGCGGGAATAATCATGCGGCCCCGGGCCACCTCTTCGCGAACGATCCCGGGCGCCAGTTTTTCGCGATAGGCCACGTAATCCATTTCTTCCGTGGTCACGCCCTGGCGCGCATAGTGCATCTGCGAGAAGTTGCCGCTGCGATTTGCTTGCTTGCGATGCGCCAGCCACTCCGCGCGCGGATTAGGAACGCTATCCCCGTTGCTGCCGCTGCCCTTCGTACCGTTGGGAGTCATGACAGAGTTGGCCTCATGGATTTCATCATCAGCAAATTATACCCGTCTCGTACCTGTCCATGCGCAACCCGGCAGGCGCAAGCTACTGCGTTTGCATTTGCAGCGCGCATTCGATCGAGGTGCAGCCCCCGGGGCCCTGGGTGCGAACGTTGCCGACGGCATTCTTGATATGAATTGCGGTCATCGCCGCTGGGTACGCCCACCAGAACTTTCGGATGATGCGGTCGCCGGGAAGCCAGGAGTGAGGTTTCTTCAGTTCGTAGGCCACCAGGAATTCGCTGCCGTAGAGTGCCAGATCCTTCGCGATGATGTGCTGGTTGGGTACGACGCTGGTCACCCAGGGAGCGCCCGCGGCGTATTCGCGCTCCAATACCAGCTTGCGAGTAGTAAAGCGGAAGCTTTCCGCCGCCCCCAGTGACCCCATGACCGCGAAGAACTTCTTGTCAAATACCTTCCCCTGCTTCGGCGGAGTTGGCATGGAAGTCATCTCCACGGGTGCGGCGGGAAGCGCTTCGGCGTTGATTCTGTCGAAATCAGCGTTTTGAGCGGCAAGCGGGCTTGCGAACAGTAACACGACGATCATCAACTGAGCTGTGGTCAATGGAGTCTCCTCTAATCTGGGTCGAAAATGCGGTGCACGAGGGAGAGGAACAGCGAGCTTGGCGGCGCGGCAGGAGCCAGCGCCTCACAGCTCAGAGGAGCAAGCCCTCGTCCAATCAGGCAAGGCGCGTTTTTCAACGGGAATCGGGTCGTTGACCGCTCTTGAGCAGGCTGGGACGGATCGAATGTGCAACACTTTCGTCGAACCCGTCTCTAATGTTTCCTTGCCAGTAATGCTGAGAGTGTGATGCAGGATCTACGGCGGCTAGATTATTTCTAACAGGGCTCTAATCTGTGCAAGTCGGCTTCCCGCGCGGCTCAACGAGACTCGCGTCCGAACTGGAGAATGTAGCCGTTGTTGTCACGGATGGCGAACTCCCGCATCCCGTACTCGAAATCCTCGAGGGGATAGACAATCGTGGCTTTGTCTTTGATCTGCCGCCAGAGTTCGTCAACGTCATCGGGATGAAAGTAGAACGAACCAGTGAACTGAATCTTGTCGAAGGGCTCGTGTGCGTTGGGCAGCGAGAGCATCAGTTCGACGGAGTCCTTGCGCAGCAGCACCCATCCCTCCATGCGATTGATGCATTCGAAGCCCAGCAGGTCATGGTAGAACGCCACCGTCCGGTCGAGGTCGTTGGTCCAGAGCAAGGGTACGAGGCGGTTGAGTTTCATGAGTTACCTTTGTAGCAGATGCCTCACGCGGTTCCGAACCATCCACTCTGCGACCAGCAGATTCGGAATCCAGCACAACCAAGAGACGGTAATGTACGCTCACGAAAAGGGCAAGTGCAGGGCGGCCAGCATGAACGGTAACTCAAGGCGTAGGGTTAGCTCCAATTTGTTCCAAACAGCCGCCCGAGACGCCGCTCTGCAATGCTTCCATCCTTGCTCAGCCGGAGTGCCGGGCTTAGAATCTCTACCGTTCCTCGAGAGGAGAAATTTCCTGTGCGAGCGTCCAGTCTTTTGCTGGTCTTGTTGATTCTAGTGCCCCTTCGGCAGCTTCGCTCAAACCTCTTCCTCCGCCAAGCCCGCCCCTGGATTCAGCCTGGATACCATCGACAAGACCATCGATCCCTGCGTGGATTTCTACCAGTACGCCTGCGGCAACTGGATCAAGAATTCTGAGATCCCTCCCGACCAGTCGCAATGGGTCAGCTTCGTTGAGCTCCGCGAACGCAATCTCGACATCGAGCACGGGATCCTGGAGAAGGCGGCGGCCGGCGGCGCAAGCCGCAATGCCGTCGATAAGAAAATCGGTGACCTCTACGGCTCCTGCATGGACGAGAAGGCTGTGGACGCAAAGGGCATCGTTCCGGTCCAGCCGGAACTCGATCAGGTGGCCGCGCTGCAAGACAAATCCACGCTGGTTGACGAGCTGGCACATTTGCACCTTGTCGGCGCCAGCTCGCTCTTCAGTTTTTACTCGGCCTCTGATCTGCACAATGCCGACCAGGTTATTGCCTACATTGATCAGGGCGGTCTCACGCTGCCCGACCGCGATTACTACATCAAGGACGAGAACGCCAAGATGAAGGAAATGCGGCAGCATCTGGTGGAGTACGTTACCCAGTTGTTTACGCTTGCGGGCCAGACGCCGCAGCAGGCTGCCGATGCCGCGCAAACTGTGTTGCGCATCGAGACCGCTTTGCTAAGGCCTCGATGGACCGCACCGCCCGCCGCGATCCGAAAAACCGCGACCACAAGATGACCCGCGAGGATGCGGCCGCGCTCGGACCGAATTTCTACCTGAATCGTTATTTCGCGGCGGTGGGTGCGCCCGGCTTCACCCAGCTCAATGTGACCAATCCTGATTTCTTTAACCAGGTCAACGGCGTGCTGGAATCCGAATCGCTGGAGTCGCTTAAGACCTACGTCAGCTGGCACGTAATGAACGCGGCTGCTCCGTTGCTTTCGCAGCCGTTCGTCGGCGCCAACTTTAAGTTCGAGCAAAACCTAACCGGCCAGAAGGAACTTCAGGCACGCTGGAAGCGTTGCGTCAACCTCACCGATCGCGCATTGGGCGGAGGCTCTGGGAGAGAGATACGTGGACGGCACTTTCGGCCCGGAAGGCAGGCAGCGCATGCTCAAGATGGTGGACGCTCTCGAAAAATCTCTCGCCGAGGACGTTCACGATCTCTCCTGGATGAGCGACGAAACCAAGAAGCAGGCCAAGGCCAAGCTGGATGAGATTCGCAACAAGATTGGCTATCCCGATGTGTACCGTGACTACAGCACGGTGGTGATCAAATCCGACGACCTGCTGGGCAACGTAGCTCGTGCTAACGCATTCGAAGCCAAACGCCAGATCGCAAAGATCGACAAGCCGCTCGACCGCAAGGAGTGGGGAATGACTCCTCCGACGGTAAACGCCTACTACAGTCCGTCCTTTAACGAGATCGTGTTTCCGGCCGGCATTCTACAGCCGCCCTTTTTCGACAAGGCCATGGACGATGGCGTCAACTTTGGCGGCATCGGCTTGGTGATTGGCCACGAACTCACCCACGGTTTCGATGATCAGGGACGCAAGTACGACCCTCAAGGCAACCTGCATGATTGGTGGACGGAACAGGACGGCAAGGAATTCGAGAAGCGGGCCGCTTGTGTGTCGGATGAGTACCAAATTTTGTAGCCGTCGATGATTTGAAGCTGAACGGCAAGCTCACCCTGGGTGAGAATACCGCCGACAATGGAGGCGCTCGTATCGCCCTGATGGCGCTTGAACATATGATCGCCGATGACAAGACGGGCAAAGAAGGTCAGAAGATCGACGGCTATACTCCCGAGCAGCGCTTTTTCCTGGGCTTCGCGCGGGTGTGGTGCGAGAAGCGGCGTCCTGAGGTTGCGCGCACCCGGGTCCTTATCGACCCGCACTCGCCCGGCAAGTATCGCGTCGATGGCGTGGTGCAAAATATGCCGGAGTTCCAGAAGGCGTGGGGATGCAAAGCCGGCCAGCCCATGGTGGCTGAAAACGCCTGCCACGTTTGGTGACGGGGTTGGGGCAGGAGTGGAGGCTGCCAGGCGGCAAATTCGTCGAGAGTCTTGATTCCGAGCCCGGCGGCGCGTAGAGTCTGGGGTGGACGGCACATTATTCCCGTGGGTGGTCGCTTATGTCCAGCCAAGGCAAAACTTATCTGAAGTTCGGCGCGGCCACAGTGGTGATCCTGTTGCTGATGGGCTACCTCGCCTACACCGGCGTGCAGGATAGCAAGAGTTACTACGTCACCATCAAAGAGCTGCACAAGATGGGGGACGGGGCTTACAGCAAGCGCCTGCGCGTAGCCGGCAACGTGCAGCCGGGCTCGATCAAGCGCACCGGAACCCATGTGCAGTTTGTGCTGGTGGAGCAGGACCAGCTTCTCTCAGTGGACTACACCGGAACTGAAGCCCCGCCCGATACCTTCAAAGATGATTCCCAGGCGCTGGCCGACGGCAGCTTCGGCCATGACGGCGTCTTCCACGCCAGGGCCCTGCAGGCCAAGTGCGCCTCAAAGTATGCTCCGCAACAGCCCGGCAAGCCCGCCAACGGCATGCAATCGGCCGAGCCCCCTAAGAGCATGACGCAGGTGCAGGGAAGTAGCCACCCCGCCGTGATGCCGGTCTAAAGACTGACTCGTCTGGCCGAACTGTTCTCGCTGCCTTCCTGTCCTCGACTTCGGCCTGCAGCTTCCGCTATCTTCTACCTTCGCGAAGCTGAACGTTCCCTCAGTTACTTGTGACCGAAGCCGCCATCTCGCAGGACCCAACCATCGTTAGGGTCAGTAATCTCATCAAGCAGTTCGGCCGCTTTGCCGCTTTGCGCGGGGTGAGCGCCGAGTTTGCGGCGGGCAGGTTCTACGCCATTCTGGGGGACAACGGAGCAGGAAAGACGACTCTGCTGCGCATGCTGGCGGGACTGGCGCTCCCTACACGGGGCGAAATTTCCATCTTTGGCGCGGAGCCGCGCGCCGCCTGCCGAGAGATCGGCTACATGGCGCATCCCTCGCTGCTCTATGACGAGATGAGCGGCATGGAGAACCTGCGCTATTTTGCCCGCCTGTACGGCACAGCCGGAGATCAGCGCTGTGAACAGGCGATTGGCGCGGTGGGGCTCGACCCGAAGCTGGCGCGGCCTGTCGGGCAATATTCGCAGGGTATGCGGCAGCGCATGTCGCTGGCGCGGGCGATTCTGCACGATCCCAAGATATTGTTGCTCGATGAGCCGTTCTCCAATGTCGACGCGCATTCCGCGCGCGAAATGGTTGGCCTGCTGAAGGGCATGCGCGACGCCGGCAAGACTGTTTTTGTGGTCACGCATCAGGCTTCGCTTCTTGTGGGAGTGGCCGACGAATTCGTCTGGATGCAGGCTGGGCAAGTCATGGAC
>JBAVAV010000564.1:0-7127 GCA_049585895.1 Candidatus Sulfotelmatobacter sp.
GGAAATCGACCGCGGCACGCTCGACGACCTGGAAGCCACTCTGATCGGCGCCGACCTGGGCACAACCACAACCCACGAAGTGCTGGAGAAGCTTCGCGAGAAAGCTGACCGCAAACAGATCAAGGACGTTGGCGAACTCAAGCGCCTGCTGAAAGAAGAGTTGCTGGCGATTCTGAACTCGGCCAACATGCGCCCGGTCGAAAAAGTCGACGGGACGCCCGAAGTGATTCTCGTGGTTGGTGTAAACGGTACGGGCAAAACTACGACGATCGGAAAACTGTCCCAGGTGTTTCGATCGCAAGGCAAAAACGTGCTGCTGTGCGCGGCCGACACTTTTCGTGCGGCCGCCATCGAGCAACTGGAAATCTGGGGCCAGCGCACGGGCACGGAAGTGATTCGCACCAAGCCCGGCGGCGATCCCGCAGCCGTCCTTTTCGACGCTCTGCAGGCGGCCAACGCGCGCAAGACCGATTACGTAATCGTCGACACCGCCGGCCGTCTGCACACCAAGACCAGTCTCATGTCAGAGCTCGACAAAATGCGGCGCACGGCCCAGCGCATTATCCCGGGCGCACCCCACGAGACGTTGCTCGTAATGGACGCAACCACGGGACAAAACGGCCTGCAACAGGCGCGGCTGTTTACGCAGGCGGCGGGCGTCACCGGAATTGTTCTCACCAAACTCGATGGAACCGCGAAAGGCGGCGTGGTTGTTGCCATCTCGCGTGAACTGGGTCTGCCCGTACGCTTCGTCGGCGTGGGCGAAAAGGCCGGCGATTTGTTGCCATTCGATCCGAAAGAATTTGTGGATTCTTTGTTCGAATAGGAAGTGACTTCTTACCACGGAGACACAGAGGCACGGAGAAGAAACTGGCATGACCTTGCGCGACCCGTCTGATGCCTTTCCATTAAGTGCGCCATAGCCTTTGTAATATTTACTTGTTTTTCTCCGTGCCTCCGTGTCTCCGTGGTGAACGCCGGCTTTTATGGCCGATCACTCCACTGACGAACAGTTTCTGCAGCGTGCGCTCGACCTTGCCCGCCAGGGCATCGGCTTGGCCTCGCCGAACCCGTACGTGGGCGCGGTTCTCGTCGATGCGCAAGGCCGCGTCGTGGGCACCGGCGCTTACACGTACAACGGCGTAAAACACGCGGAGGTGCGCGCCCTGGAACATGCCGGCCAGAAGGCGCGCGGCGCTACGCTCTACATTAACCTCGAGCCCTGCTCCCACCAGGGCCGCACTCCGCCTTGTGCCGACGCTCTAATTGCTGCGGGAATACATCGCGTCGTCGCTTCGATGCCCGACCCCAACCCCAACGTGAGCGGCGGCGGTTTCGAAAAGCTGAGAGCCTCAGGCGTACTTGTGGAGGTTGGGCTTTTCGAGGAGCAGGCGCGCCGTTTGAATGAAGCTTTCGCGCGTTATATTCGCCACGGAGTCCCGCTGGTCACGCTGAAAGCGGCCATGACGCTCGACGGCAAGATCGCTTCACCGCCTGCTGAAGCACCTCCGCATTTGGCCGACGCTCCCATCGGCAGTGGATTCTCCGGAGAATGGATCACAGGTGAATCGGCTCGCGCCCATGTCCAGGAGTTACGCCACCAGCACGACGCAATTCTGGTGGGCGTTGGCACTGTTCTGACCGACAACCCTCTGCTCACTGATCGCAGCGGACATCCCCGCCGCCGGCCGCTGCTGCGTGTGATTCTCGACTCGCGGTTGCGGCTGCCGCTGGATTCGCGCCTGATGCAGCGCGCCGCTCCCGGTGACGGTCTGCACGATGTGCTCGTCTTTTGCTGTTCAGCCGACGAAAACAAGAAGGCAGAGCTGGAAGCGCGCGGCATTCGCGTTGAGCAATTGCCGGCGGCTGGTCCTGATGGCCGACCCGATATGCTTGCGGTTCTGCGCAGGCTCGGCGAGCTCGAAATCATCAGCGTCCTGATCGAAGGCGGCGCAACTGTGAATGGGGCTGCGCTCGCGTCCGGAGCCGCCGACAAGGTCTTTTTGTACTACGCTCCCAAAATTCTGGCTGGTGCGGAATCGATTCCCTTCGCTGCCGGCTCAGGCTTCCGCCACCTCGGCGAAGCGGCTCAAGTGAAGCGTATGCATCTGCATCGCTTCGGCGAAGATTTCGCGGTCGAAGGATACTTGCGCGATCCATACGGTGAGTAAAACTTTCCCGCCGCTTTTGCATTTGTTCCCTTCTATAGCGACTTCTTCCTCATCTATCCGTGCGTGGGGAAGTGGGTTTATGATGTTTCGTGAACGATCGAGGACTGAATGTTCACCGGCATCATCGAAGAAGTCGGACGAGTCGCCCGCATAGACCAGCGCGGCGAGAATCGCCGCATTACCGTTACTGCGGAACAAACTCCCAGGGAACTGAAGACGGGCCACAGCGTAGCTGTCAGCGGGGTGTGCCTGACTGCGCTCGATGTCAAGGCTGGCTCGTTTGGCGCTGACCTTGCGCCCGAAACCTGGGGACGCACATCATTCTCCCGCATTCGCGAGGGAGCGCTGGTCAACCTCGAACTTCCGATGAAAGCAGATGGACGGTTCGGCGGCCACATCTTGCAGGGCCACGTGGATGGGATCGGCAAGCTCGTCACCTTGGATCGCATCGCTGACTCAGAAAACTGGTGGCTGCATCTCGAACTGCCACGCGACGTGGAAAAGTACACGGTCTATAAGGGTTCGATCTGCATCGAGGGCATCAGCCTTACTGTGGCCGAGCTGGAACAGAATCGCTGCACCGTCGCCATCATTCCCCACACGGTTGAGATGACCAACCTCCACTCGCTCAAACCAGGCGACCTGCTGAACCTCGAAGCTGATCTGATCGCGAAGTATGTGGAGAAGATGATAAAGGGCGATCCGTCCAGCAGTGTGTTGACGGTAGAGGAACTGGTGCGGCAAGGATTTTGAAAGCAGTGTTCAGCAGGTAGCCTCACGAACTATGCAGAACGGCAGCATGCTACCACTTTCACAACCGATCACCGCCAACAATCCCGGACTCTGCGGCGACTGCGTAAACGCGCAGCGTATCAAGTCCGATCGTGGATCGGAATTCATTCAGTGCCAGCTTTCGTTCTCCGATCCGCGCTTCGCCAAATACCCACGCCTGCCAGTTCTCGCCTGCGAGGGCTACAGCAGGCAGCAAGCTATCGTCGACAGGTATTGAGTACGTAGTCAGACATCGAATACCGACCGCTCTCCGCTGTCCACTGGCCGCTTTCTATGCTTCGATCTTCAATTCGTCCAATTCCAGAAATTCCTGCACGATCGGCTCGGAGCACTTCTCCATCTCCGCATAAGTGCCAAAGAAGATTGCCTTGCCTTCGTAGAGAAATACGACACGCTGGGCCAGTTTTTTCGCCAGGCGCATATCGTGCGTGACCACAATGCTGGTCAATTGCAGTTGAGCTTTGAGTCGCTTGATCAGATCGCCCAGCAACTGCGCCATCAGAGGATCAACCATGGTGGTCGGCTCATCGTAAAGCACGCATTCGGGGCGCGCCGCCAGCGCCCGCGCGATCGCCACCGAGCGCTTCATTCCCGTCGAGAGATCCGAAGGCAACAGATCGCGCATTTCCTGCACGCCAACCATTTGCAGCAGGCCGTCGACAATCTGGTAAATCTGCTCTTCACTCAGGTCGCGTCCCTCGCGCAGTGGGAATGCCACGTTCTCGCCTACAGTCAGCGAGTCAAAGAGCGCTCCGTTCTGAAAGACCATCGTCACTTTTTTTCGGATGAGCTCCAGTTGCTCTTCGCCGTAATCCGTGATGTCCTCACCGGCCACCACGATGCGGCCGGAGTCGGGCTTTAGAAAACCCATGATGTGGTGCAGCGACACGGATTTGCCGACACCGCTGCGCCCGAGAATACAGACGGTTTCCGCCGGCAGCACGTCGAAGCTCACGCGGTCGAGCACAACGTTGTCGCCAAATGCTTTCGAGACTTCACGAAATTCGATATAGGGGCGAAGCACGGTGTCGGGCATGGGTCAGGATCTGAACTTCTCGTTCCCGGTTTTCACTGCAAGCGCCGCCTGCAAATCGCCGGGCGTATTCAGGTTCCGGAACACTCCCGGCGAAAAACCAGCTTTTGTCAGTTCTGCCTCCTCGATCGGCTGCACTTCGACCGCGTTAAAAAGCGCGTCGATTTTATAACGGCCAGCGCGAATCGCGTCTTCGGCGGCCTCGGAAAATTGCTGCCGGTAAACGGCGCACAGCGGCTGCCAATGTCCCGAGGCGCGGGGCACCGTCGCCACGGCGCTGCCTGAGTTCCGCGCCCGCTTTACCAGATGCTGCAAGAGCGCGGGCGGCACAAATGGCACATCAGCCGCCAGTATCAGATTTAATTCTGTCCTTGAAGCCTGCAGAGCGGCGTGAATTCCTCCCAGTGGCCCGCAGCCGCGAAATATGTCTTCGACTACCGGAGCATACGTGGCGAACTTGGCCGCTTCACCTACGATGCAAACCTCCGGCGTTATCGAACGCGCCAGTTCGAGCGCCTGCGCCAGCAGCGTGCGACCGTCCCACTCCAAAAAGGCCTTGTCCGCGCCCATCCGTGAACTCTTGCCGCCTGCCAGGACAAATGCGCTGACTCTGGACTCGCGCTGGTCCGCCATGTCGCGATCATACATGCGGCGATCATACACGGCGCCGCTTGGCGCAGGAGCGCTGGGCTCCAAAGGTCTCATCTCTCGAGACACATCCATGCCCTAAACGCCTGTAAAGGCAAGAGTTGGCTCCCGTCCATCCGCAAGACTAATACGAAGGTAACCTATCCATGAGCCGCCGTTGCGGGAGATGATGAAGCTGCCTCTGGACGCTCCCCGCTACTCCGGAAGTAACCACCATGCCGCAGAAAATTATGGATGTTCTCAAGCTTGGGCGCTGTTCTCACGAATTTTGCTGGCCGCGGCGTGGCGAGGATGGCGACTACTATCAAGTCTGTCTTCTGTGCGCGGCAGAGTACAAATACGACTGGACCACCATGCGCCGTGTCGAGCGCGTGGAGCACGCCAAGCCTGAGACCGGAATCCGCCGCAGCCATACCCGTGAGAAACGGCCGGCATGGGTGCCGCGGGCGCGGCGTCTGAAGCTCGATTTACCACTCCGGTATCGGGTCACCAATACCGGCACCTGGTATGACGGCACGATCGATAACATCAGCCAGACCGGCATTTTGTTTCGCGGACCGCAGCACCTGCCGCTCAATGCCCTCGTCGAGATGGTATTTGAAATGCCTGAGGAGATTTCCGGCCGCAAGAACAGCAACGTCCTGTGTCAGGGACGGATGACTCGCTCCAAAGAAACCGAGGATTCCACCGACGGTATCGCGCTGGCCGCATCCATCGTCGACTACCGGTTCGTCCGCTGAAGTCCGCTGGAGCTCTTAGGGGATGGCCTCGCCTCGTCGTCCCGACTCGCGCGCTTCCACGCGAAGATCCGGCCGCTAGCTCCCTAGACTCTCCTTTCCCAAAACTAGTATCGAGAAGCCATCTAGCCATCTCATAAATCGCTGCGGCCAGACGGGCGCGGACCTCAGGGGCTAAAGCCCGCGTCGTTATTGGGTCTAGGCGGCACGGCTGGAAGCCGTGCCCTTCCCCAACCTAATTATGAGACGGCTAACGGCTTCTAGTACACTCTTTTCTGCCTACCGTTTCCCTGATCCCATGCCTCCGATCACGGCTCTGTTGCACACGGAAAACGATGCCCTTCGTCTGGGCCGGGCTCTGGAAATGCTTCTTCCCTGCGACGGGATTCTGATTGTGGATCACCGCTCGCAAGATGCAACCTGTCGCATCGCTCGCGAATTCGGAGCGCGCGTTGTGCCGGCGACGAACGGTGTTCCCGCAAGCCATTACCTCGATCTTGTTTCCCACGACTGGATTCTCTGCCTGCAACCAACCGAATCGATTACCGAGAGCCTGCAAGTGACGCTTTACGAATGGAAGTTTCTTCCGCCTGAAATGGTGCCGAGCGCGCCGGCTTTCTCCGTGTTCGTGCGGGAAGAGACCGCCAACGGTTGGCTGGATCATCCAGCACCGGAAACGCGCCTCGTTCCCCGCAATTGGAGACAGTGGCGCAGGCGGATTCCAGCGGACGAACCGTCTGCCCTTGTCCTGGAAGGAGAATTGTTGCGATTCACTCTTCCGTGAGCGGCGGTGGAGGTCCGAACGTCACACACCTCTTAGTACCGCTGCCGACGCGACCTAGTCGGCGGAGTCGCAATTCTCCGGCAAAATAATCTGGGGAAGGGCTCGGCTTGACCCCTGCCAAAGACCATCCCCGCCGGAATAGTCGTCCTGGAAGCTACCAGTTTATAATCCCTCCCCCTTCCCCACCCCTATTTAGAATCATCGAGTTAGCAGGAAATCCGCGCAAGATCCGCAGGGCAAAGGAGTTAGAGCTAAAGTCCTCCGAATAAAGGAGTTACGCGCTATTTCTCGGCGTAGCGGTACTCTGTCGTTCAGGTCTATTCGCTGCCTTTGCTGGGGCAATGATGAACGAATCGGGAATGGGGCGCAAGGTTAGATGTCACACTGGGCTGTGGATTTGTCGCGGGGCTATCTGGGTAATCAGATACGATCCGGGAGAATGTTCGTCTAGAGATGTGAAGACGGCGGCACAATTTGGACCCGCGAATTTGCCCAGGTGGACATCGATAATTTGTTTGGGCGCTCGGGCCCAGACGAGTAACATCGAGTTCGGGGAGTTGCGAAAACCGGGGACGGGTTCCCAGATTCACGGAGTCCCTGGTCCCATCGTTCGTGGCCCTCCTATATCATCAGAGCACCCGCATAACAATATCCAACTTCACCGGCACAACAGATTTAGTCTTGTCCCACTTGGATTCGACCACTGGCGCGACGCGTTCAGCAGTTCCCTGACAACATCACGGGTCCAAGCCAACTCGGGCATGCTTCTGGATTCCCACGTGAAGTAGCGAAACGCCATATCGGTGTTCCCGCTTTCAAGCAGGGCGACGACGTTATGCAGGTCGTGTCCTCTCATCTTGTCCCGGTCGATTTTCAATCCCAACTGCCGCGCCTCGCCGCAGAGCTTGCTAATTTCGTGGCCCCAGCGCTCGTTGCCGTGTGCCTTCAAGTAGGCTTTAAGC
>JBAVAV010000565.1:0-2475 GCA_049585895.1 Candidatus Sulfotelmatobacter sp.
GCTAATCACTCTTCCTGAACTCTCCGTATTTCCCGTTGTAGGCTGGGCGCGGTTCAGGGCAGGATCATCTGGAGAACTTCGTTCGTAGAGGTCAAAGCCGGCGTAATAAGCGTCGGCGGGAAGCAGAACCCACATCGAAGATAATGCCAAACTTTGCCGGCGGTATGATCGCCAAAGTCCAATTCTGTTGGGCCGTTGCTTGCCGCGGCTTGAACGATTCGGTTTCCACGACTACGTCGACCTGCCGCCTTAGGACCGGCCGAAGAATAACTTCGGCTTTTGTTTACAACCAGCCCCAGATCGCCGGTGCGGTGTAGTTGAGTTCGGGTAGGAAGGTGTGATGTTTGATCGAGAGCGTACAGGAGCACCATATCGCGTGGGGCGGAGGGCGGTGGCGCGGCGGTGAAGCTATCGCCGTTTGCGGGCGGCGAGGCGGCGGCGGGCCGCGTTGAGTTGCTTACGCTCGGCTTTGTCCCGTCGCTCCTCGACGCGGTAGTGGCGGACGGCCTCCGGGTGCTGCTGCTTCCAGAGGTCGGGTAGCAGGCTGTGATAGTCCGTCGAGCCCGCCAGCATCTGGTCCAGCACGTCCTTGACGTAGACCCACACATCGAGATCATGCCGCCTCGCGCTGCTGACCAAGGTCATCATCTTCGCGCTTTGCTCGCCTCCGGCCACGCTGCACACGAACAGCCAGGCCTTGCGGCCCATTGCCACTTGCTTCATCAACTGTTCGACGGAGTTGTTGTCGATCGGGATGCGGCCGTCGCGCACATACACCGTCAGCGCCTGCCAATGGTTGCGCAAGTACCGCAGCGCCTCGGCGAAGTCGCTCTTCGGTAACACCGCTCCCAGCGGCTCGCTATCCAGCCATTGCCGGATGGCATCCAAAATGATCGTGGACTCGCGCAACCGCAGCGCCTGGCGATCCTCCCAGGTCATCTCCTTGCCGCGCGTCTCGACGTCGTACAACGCTTGGATCATCCCGAGGAGCAACTCGCACTCGGGCTGGTAGGTGGTCGCCTCCACGACCTTGCGGCGCGCGTGCCCCCAGCACGCCACGAACTCCAAGCGTTCGTCGCTATGAAGGACCACGCTCCGATTTCCCGAGAAGCAATCTCCCTGCACTTTGCAGCGGCTGTTTTGGAAGAAGTCATCGGGTCCATCGCGATGCCGTGAGACGCGGAAATCGAAGATGTTGTAGCGCGCCAGATGCAGGCCCGAGTAGACCCACATCTTGGCCAGCAGGCTGTCGTCTCCCTGGGCACGCGCTTCGGCGACTTTCTCCGCCAGTCGTCGACTCTTGCCGTCCCCCGGAATCGCCGCCGGGGTCGTTTTCGGCAACAGCATTCGGCAACTCGTGTCGTCGATGCCGACGCCGATATCCTGCTGGACCAGCTTGGTCATGAACTCGAGGAAGGGCGAGATCACGAAGTCGACCTGGCTCACGATGTTCAGCAGCGTCGAGCGGCCAGGCGTCCAACCGCTCCCCGCGAACTGATCCTGTTGACGGTAGATCGGCATATGGTGGAACCACTTGGCCTCGACGATCGTAGCCGCCACGCTGGTGTCGTAACGATCCCCTTCGACCAGCGACGTTGGGCGTTCGGGCGAACCGATCCCGCATTCGGGATTGCCCAAGCACGCGTACTTGGGATATTTCTTCACCAGCACATACAGCTCGGGCCGCTTATGGACCAGCGTCTCGGTCGTGTCGTAGCCGATGATCGTTCGCTCGCCGTGCGTCGAGCAGGTCTTCTGCGTGGCGGCACCTGCGATGATCTGCTCTTCCCGACGCAAGTGACTGGGAAGCGATTCGTTGCGTAGCTTCTTTTTCTGGACTTCTCGCTCGACCGTGTAGGTCTGGACGACCGCTTCGGCTTCCGCCTCAGCCTCAGCGCGAGCGGCCTGGAACTCCTCATTGTTTTCAAACGGCAACCAATCCTGGTCCGGACCAGTGATCATTCTCTTCTCGCTGCGATGGCCGTTGATGAAATGGCTGAGCAGCTTGCGGAGTTTTTCCATTTCGAGGCCGAGTTCCTCGATTGTTCTTCCCTGCGTCGCGAGCAGCGCCGCTTGCTGAGAAATGGTGGCGGCTTGCGCCCGATTGAGCGCTTGGCTGCCTGCCAAATCGTGCGGAATTTCGCTCGGTTCACTCATGCCGCCTACGATAACGAAATCGCGAAAATGCGCAAGTGGGGACACGCTTCTTTTCGCGGAATTCAGGAAAATAGTTTTCGCCATCATCGCGCGCTTGCTTCCGCGGAGTGCTTCTGTGGCGACGCTGCGTCGAAGTGGTAACGGGGACGTCGTTTCACGCTCGCCAGATCGATACCTGCGAGCAGGATCGCGAGGTCCGTCGCGTCCATCTCGACATGAGCGGCGCCCGGAGCGCAACGCGGTCTTTGGAAGCTGCCGCGTTCCAGCCGCTTCATCCAGATGACCAGCCCATCGCGGTCCCAATGAAGCAGCTTGATC
>JBAVAV010000566.1:0-7789 GCA_049585895.1 Candidatus Sulfotelmatobacter sp.
GCCGGGCGAGATCGTTCCCGGCAAAGAGTTCTACGACTATACGGCAAAATATGTCGACGAAGGTTCGACGCTGATCATCCCCGCAAAGTTGAGTAAGGCGGAAACGAAACAGGTCCAGGAACTGGCGGTACGGGCATTCAAGGCTGTCGACTGCTCGGGCCTCGCCCGTGTGGATTTTCTCATGGATCCGAAGACCCGCAAGATCTATCTGAACGAGATCAACACCATGCCGGGCTTTACCTCGATCAGCATGTATCCGAAGCTGTGGGCGGCGTCGGGGCTGGGGTACGCGGACTTGATCGACCGGCTGATTCAACTTGGGCTGGAGCGGCACGAGGATAAGAAGAAGAATCAGTACAGCCGGTGAGAGCGCCAGGGCCCTGAAGTTTTTCGTGGGCCGCTTGACGGCGGCAGGTGTTCTTAGTAGGATCGAAGTGACAAGTTTGCTCTTCGGAGCAGACCTGAATTTCATGCAGAGTGGCTGAGGGACGAGCCCTGTGACGCCACGGCAACCGGATCGGGATCATATATTCCGACCGCCAGGTGCCAACTCCCGCCCGGAAACGGGGAACATGAGATTCGGATGCGAAGCTTTATTTGCATTCCGATAGCCTCTTTTCCTTTTTTCCCGGAAAAAGAGGCCTTTGTATTTTGGGCGCTCTTTTTCCCGGCTCGTCCCCGGCTATTCGCCGAACAGGAAAGCGAGTAGCTCGATGCTGAACCAAGACGCTCACATCCAAGGGGCTCATAACCAAAACGCTCAGAACAAAGACGCTCATTACGAACTACGATGCCGCGAATGCGGCCGCACTTGGGGCAACCAGCCCCGCTCCATCTGCGAAGACTGTTTCTCTCCTCTCGAAGTTACCTATGACTACGACGCGCTACGCGCATCGGTGGGACGCGGAACTCTAGGCCGCCGGACCATCGCGCAGCGGCGGCCGAACATGTGGCGCTATGCCGAACTTCTGCCGCTGCCCCGGGGATTTGAGTCTCGGCTGCCGGTGGGCTTTACGCCGTTGTTGCAGGCGCCGCGGCTGGCAGAACGGCTGGCGGGATCGAATGCTGCCGCGAAGATCGCCGCGCAGAATCTCTTTATCAAGAATGACGCCGTCTGCCTGCCTACTCTGAGCTTCAAAGACCGCGTGGTGGCGGTCGCATTGGCCCAGGCGCGCGAGTTCGGCTTCGACACCGTCTCGTGTTCTTCCACCGGGAACCTGGCCAACGCCGTGGCGGCGCATGCGGCTCGCGAAGGATTGAAGGCTTGGATTTTCATCCCCGCCGATCTCGAACCCGCGAAAATTCTGGGCACGCAAGTCTTCGGCGCAAAGGTCGTCCGCATCGCGGGCAGCTACGACCAGGTCAACCGTCTGTGCTCGCAGATTGCCGACGAACACAACTGGGGCTTCGTCAACGTGAACCTGCGGCCCTATTACGCCGAGGGATCGAAAACCGTCGGCTTCGAGATCGCCGAGCAACTGGGCTGGCGCTTGCCCGATAACGTGGTCGTGCCCATGGCCGGAGGCTCGCTAATCACCAAGATCAAAAAAGCGTTCGACGAACTCGTCAAGCTCGGACTGGTAGAAGCGAAAGAAGTAAAGTTCTTCGGCGCGCAGGCTACCGGATGTTCGCCGATATCCACCGCGGTAAAAACTGGTACCTCTGAGATCGAACCGCAGAAGCCGGCGACTATTGCGCGCTCACTGGCGATCGGCAATCCCGCCGACGGTCACTACGCCATCAAGACGATTAAGCAGAGCTGCGGCTGGAGCGAGGATGTGAGCGATCCCGAAGTGGTAGATTCGATTCGTCTGCTGGCTGAAACCGAAGGCGTCTTTACCGAAACGGCGGGCGGCGTGACCGTGGGCTGCGCCGGCAAGCTCTATCGCCAGGATCGGATACTGCCCGATGAAACGACCGTGTTGTGCATCACCGGCAACGGCCTGAAGACGACGGACGCCCTGGCAGGCATCTATGAAATGGAGCGTCCGATCGCACCTAAGCTGGCCGAGTTCGAAAACTATCTGCAGCACGCGCTGCACGTGGCCGAAGCAGTCCACGAAGCAGCGGCGGGAGTAGGAGCTTAACATGTCAATCACAGTACAGATTCCGACGGCATTGCAGCGGCACACGGCCGGCGTAGGGTCGCTTACCTGCGCAGCCGCGAACCTGGGCGAACTATTTTGTGTGCTCGATGAAAAGTTCCCCGAACTCAAGCCTCACTTACGCGACGATGCTGGGCAGATCCGCCGCTTTCTCAACGTCTACGTGAACGAAGAAGACATCCGCTTCCTGGGTCCGGGCTACGTCTTTCAGGAGGGAGACGAGGTTTTGCTGGTGCCGTCGATCGCGGGCGGTTGAGCAGAATTTGTACCGCGATGATGCTCGTTGTTGTTGACGCGTCCGCACGTTCCCGGCACCAGAGAATCAATCGCGGTATCCTGCCAGACCGTTCTTGTCCCACCACAATTGGTTGCATCGTGTCCCCAGATGAATTAATCTAACTAACTGGTTAATTAGACATTCAGATTTGGATTTTGCTTATGGCTCAACTGCCTGCTCGCTATTCCCGGTCTCGCGGCATGGGCTCCCGAGGGCAGCCGGAAGAGAGCCGCGCTGCCATTCTTCACGCGGCGGCGCGGGAATTCGCCGAACACGGCATTGCGGGCGCCCGCACGGAAGCCATTGCCCGCGAAGCCCGCGTCAACAAGGCGTTGCTCTACTACTATTTCAAAGACAAAGAGACGCTCCACGGCGCGGTGCTCGATAATGCCTTCTCTGGGCTGAAGGCCAGTGTGTTCCAGGTGCTCGATAGCGATCTGCCTCCGCGTGAGAAAATCATGGCTTACGTGGGCGCGTATTTCGATTTCATCGCTTCCAACCAGGTTTATCCCCGGCTCATGCAGCGCGAGATGATGCGGGCGCGCGAGGGCCGTTCTCCGCATTTCGACAAGCTGGTCAAGAACTACTTCCAGCCGATTTTCGTGCGCGTGGGGGAGTTACTGCGCCAGGGTATCGCGAAGGGCGAATTTCGTAACGTTGACCCGGCTCACTTCGTACCTTCAATGGTAGCCATGATTGTTTTCTATTTCAGCAGCGCTCCCGTGATGAAGAAAATCGTTGGCTTCGATCCGCTGGCGCCGGAGCGAATCGCCGAGCGGCGGGCGGCGGTGCTGGATTTCATTTCGGCGGCGCTCTTCCGGCCGGGCGCTAAAGCCGCGCAAGGAGCACGCTCATGAGTGCGCGCAACCGTTTTGTTATTTTGCTCGGAATCATCTTTGTGATTTCGGCGGTCTATTACATCTTCTCCACCGACCATTCCAAAGATCTGGACCTGATTGGCACCGTGGATGCGAACCAGGTCATCGTCAGCGCGCAGGTGGAAGGCCGCATCCAGAAGTTGCTGGTGGATGAGGGTACTCCGGTGAAGGCCGGCGATCTGATTGCCGTGCTCGATTCTTCGGAGCTGCAGGCGCAGGAAGCGGCCGCGAGCGCGAACACTGCCAGCCTGCAGCACAGGGTTGCAGAAATGCAGCACACTGAAGAATCGACCTCGGGCTCGACTTCCAGCGACGTGGCCAATGCGCAGGCTAAACTTGCTTCGGCCAAAGCACAATTATTGCAGGCACAGGCGACGCTCGATCGCACCCAGAGCGACAGCCGCCGCATGATCGCGCTCGCAAAAGCAGGAGTGGCCTCCGATCAGGATCGCGTACAGGCCGAGACCAGTCTGCAAGCCGCGCAAGCCAGCGCCCAGGCTCAGCAGGATCTGGTAAAGGCGGCGGAAGCCGATTTGAACTCTGCTATGGCGCGTACCCATCAAGCCAACGCGGCCAGAAGTACGGTGCAATCAACCGAAGCTGATCTTAAAAATGCTGTCGCGCAAAAGAATCAGGCGGAAGTGCGGCTGGGCTACACAAATGTCTATGCGCCAGTAAGCGGCACGGTTTCAGTACGCGCCGCCCGGCAGGGGGAAGTGGTCAACATCGGCGCTCCAATCGTGACCATTGTCGATCTCAGCGATTCCTGGGTGCGGGCGGCCATTCCTGAAACCTCTGCTGACCACATCGGCTACGGCGACACGCTGCGCGTGCGCTTGCCAGGCGGGACCATCACCAGCGGCAAAGTGTTTTTCAAAGGAGTGGAAGGCGATTTTGCCACCCAGCGCGACGTGA
Source organism: Candidatus Sulfotelmatobacter sp. (assembly GCA_049585895.1). GTDB lineage: Bacteria > Acidobacteriota > Terriglobia > Terriglobales > Acidobacteriaceae > Sulfotelmatobacter. The sequence goes on from JBAVAV010000566.1 coordinate 4,176, forward strand.
GCCGGCGCAAACGCGATATCAGGACGATCGTGCTCAAAGTGCGGCTGGACAATCCGAAAGGCGCATTTGTGCCGGGAATGACGGCCGAGGTGCTGGTTTCGCCTCAACAGGTGAAGGGCGATGGCGGCGCGCAGAGCAATGCCACGGCGGGACAGCAATGACGGCGGACGCGAATCCGAAGCCGACTACCTTATCTCCCAGTGCGACAGCGTCTGCCCTGGAGAGACCTGCGTACGATCCAGCGGCGCCCACGGCCATTGAGGTGGAGAACATTGTCAAGAAGTACGGCGATTTCACGGCGGTGGACAATGTCTCATTCGCGGTGAAGGAAGGCGAGATCTTCGGCCTGCTGGGGCCGAACGGAGCGGGAAAATCGACGTTGATCCGCATGATGACTACACTCATTCCGATCACCGCCGGGCACGCGCGCATTTTAGGCCGCGATGTCGCCAAAGGTCCCAATGCAGCGCGGCGGATGATTGGCGTGATTCCCCAGGCCTTAACCAGTGATCTCGACCTCACCGTGGAAGAAAATATGAACATCTACGCCAAGCTCTACGACGTGCCGGCGAAGGAGCGGGCGCGTTCGATCGGCGAGTTGCTCGAGCTGGTCGATCTCACCAAGTGGCGAGATGCGCAGACCAAAACGCTCTCCGGCGGCATGCGGAGGCGGCTGGAGATCGCGCGCGGGCTGGTGCACCATCCCAGAATCTTCTTCCTCGACGAGCCCACGACTGGGCTGGACCCGGTTTCGCGCGTGGCCGTGTGGGAGATGCTGGGGAACATCAAGAGCCAGCGGCAACTGACAATTCTGATCACTACGCATTACATGGACGAGGCGGACCGTCTTTGCGACCGCGTGGCCATTGTGGATCACGGCAAACTGGTGGCACTGGACGCACCCATGGCTTTGAAGGCCAGCGTGCCAGGATCGAACGTGATTGAAGCGCAGTTCGAGAACCCACCCGCCGACTGGGAACAGAAGTTACATGCGCTGAATGATGTCACATCGGTGCAGCACGAAGGCGCAGATATGTACCGGATCCTGACCAGCAGCGGCTCGCGCACTACAACGGAATTGGTGGAAATGGCTGTGCAAGCCGGCGTCGCAGTGAAATCTCTCTCTGTACAGAACACCACGCTCGACGATGTCTTTGTGCACTTTACAGGAAGGCAACTGCGCGACGAACTGCAAAAAGCGTACGCCTTCACCATGCCGCAGCGGCCAGGGCTGCAACCATGAAGCGCGTGGAGTTCAAGTCGTGAACCGGATGATGGCCATTGTCGAGCGTGAGATGCGCAAGTTCTTCCGCTCGCCCGCGCTCATGCTGGCGTCGATGATCTTTCCTCTGGTGCAGTTGATCATCCTGGGCAATGCGTTTGGGGGCAAGATTCGCGACGCCAAGCTCGCCATTGTCGATCAGGACGGTGGCCCGCAGGCGTTGAGAATTCGCGAAGCCTTCGACTCGGTGCGGGCCAACATCCGCACGTTCGAGCCTGTCAATTACAGCAGCGACAAGCGGGCTGTGGAAGATGTACGCAATGGAAAGCTGCAGGGCGCGGTGATCATTCCGCCGCAGTTCTCGCGGCGCGTCTACGAAGCCAATCATCCGCAGATCGCTCTGGTGGTCGATAACAGCGACAACTTCATGAGTTCCGCGCTCGAAGGCGAGCTCACCGACCTGACCAATGCTTTGAACCAACCTGTGGTCGGGCCGCGCATTCTGCAGCAGACCGCCCTGGAAATTGTCGAACTCTATCCCTATATCGAATACATGAAGTATCTTCTCCCGGGTTCGCTTGTGCTGGCCATGTTCGTCTCGGTGATGATCGGCGGCGGCATGCTCTACATCGATGACAAGGCGCGCGGGGTGCACGAAGGCTATCTGGTCACGCCCATCACAAAGCTGGAACTGGTGCTGGGATTGAACCTGGCTGGTGCCATCAAAGCGGTAATGACCGGGGTGATCATTGTGGTCATCGGATCAATGTTGGCGGGAGTGGGAACGGTTTTTAATCCCGTAACTGTGGTCGGCCTGCTGGGAATGATCGTGCTAACGTCGCTGGCCTTCAATACTATGATGTTTCTGCTCATGGTGCGTATCGAGGATCCGCTGGTGCCGCGGGCCATGTTCGGAATTCTCAACACGCTGTTGTTTTTCCCCAGCGGCTCGGTCTATCCCATCCAGGCATTTCCAAAATGGCTGCGAGCGATTGCCTGGGTGGATCCCTTTACCTACGCCGTCGATGGATTTAAATGTTTGCTGCTCAAGGAAACGACCTTGGCCGCGGTATGGGGCGACATGCTGTTCCTGACAATCTTCGCCGCCGTTACCCTTGGCATCGCCATTCCGCTGTTCAAACGCACACTGTAGTTGAAAGTTCACCGACAGGATCGCCGAGAGAGTTAAAGCCGGTTTGTTTTATATTGTATTTCTCTGCGCTCTGGGCGAACCTGGCGAGAGGTTTTGGGAATGTCCTGATTTGATGTTGACTGGGGTTGCAAGATTCCACCGAACATGCGGTCTGATGGGAATTCCGGGCATTTTCTAGGGAGGGGCAAATGATCTCTGGCGCTCACGTAATTGTCTACAGTAAGAATGCCGAGGCGGACCGCGCATTCTTCCGCGATGTCCTCGGTTTCAAGTCCGTGGATGCGGGTCATGGCTGGCTAATCTTCGCCTTGCCGCCGGGAGAAGCAGCAGTCCATCCGAGCGATGAGGGGGAACATCACGAGCTCTATTTCATGTGCGACGATCTGAAAGCTGAAATGGCTTCCCTCGCCAAAAAGGGTGTTAAGTGCTCTAAAGTTCAGGAACAACGATGGGGTTCCATAACTATGATGTGGCTTCCGGGTGGAGGCGAGATTGGCCTTTATAAACCGAAGCATCCTACGGCTTTAGCCTGGAAATGAAATGCTCATCAAATTGGGATACCGCGGGACCTTCGGGGAACTTTTGCTCTGCGACCGCTGTCCATTATGCTAGAGCTGTATGACTCTTCTGGATGCGAAGGAATATGACAACGCAGGGGCGCGCCGGCGCAGGCTGTGGATCGGCGGAATCATTGCTGCGGTCGCGATGATTGGGCTTGTAGTTTGGTGGAATCGTTTTTGGCCGGAAAAACACATCGCCGATCGCTTCTTCGCGTCGTTACAGAAACAGGATTTCGAGACTGCTTACGGCATGTATTTTGCCGACCGCGATTGGAAACAGCATCAAGACAAACACGCGCAATATCCCTATCACGAGTTCTGGCAAGACTGGGGCCCGGGCGGGGAATGGGGAACAGTCAAGAGTTATCGAGTCTACGGTGCGAGCAACTGCCCCGCCGGAGGAAGTGGAGTGGTTGTAGACTTGATCGTGAACGGCCGTGCTCAGCACGCGCAACTCTACGTAGACAAGACAGACAAAACGATCAGCACTCCGCCGTGTGATCTGGAGTTCCGTTAACCGCTAACAGACAATCACGGCAGCGGATAAGAGAGCGAGCGCGGCGCGCATCAGGCTTGCAGACTTGCAAACTGTTCCCGCGTTTTTTCCAGCGATGCCGAATCACCCACATTTACGCAGGTCTTAGAGCGATCGATCTGCCGCATCAAACCACTGAGGACT
>JBAVAV010000567.1:0-2297 GCA_049585895.1 Candidatus Sulfotelmatobacter sp.
CTTCTAGACGAACCGACTACCGGCCTGCACTTCGATGACGTGAAGAAGTTGCTCGACGTGCTGCACAGGCTGACCGACCTGGGCAATTCCGTTATCATCATCGAACACAATCTGGATGTGATCCGCAATGCCGACTGGATTGTCGATCTCGGTCCTGAAGGCGGCGAAGAAGGCGGACGTATCGTGGCTCAGGGAACGCCCGAGCAGGTGGCGCGGGTAAAGAAGTCATACACCGGGCAGGCGCTGACAGGGTATTTTGCCGGGAACGGGAAGCGGAGCGCCTGAATCAGGAAGCTGACTAGGTCGTTAAAGGGCATGGCTTCAAAAAGCCATGCCGCTGGGGGTCAATAAGGGGGGTTTAGCCCTTGCGGGCCTCAAAGCAATCCGTCCCACTAACATCGAGGACTTTTTGTCATCATCCGACAACCCGCAGTTTCAGCCGCAGCTGCAACTGAACAGCGAGCTTCAGCCGCAGCCGCCTTCGTCAGCATCGTCTCCGCTCGCGCCCGACTCGTTCGCCGCGGAACTGCTGTCTCCATTTCCTGCGCCACGTCCGCCCCGCGATCCCTTGTGGAGCGGCTGGGACGTATTGCAGATCGCCGGGCTCACGCTGCTCACGCTGTTTGTCGTGCAACTCATCATCGTCATCGCGGCGCAGCGGCTGGCTTATCCGCGGGCTGCTTTCGCCGAGGTGGCGCAAAAGCCAATACTGGCGCTGATTTCCGAGCTGCTTACCTATCTGGCCGTCGCGACCTTCATGATCCTGCTGGTGGAGGGCAAGTATCACGTGCGCTTCTGGCAAGCCATTCGCTGGAATTGGCCGGGGCGCTCGGTGGGAAGGCTCTTATTCGCGGGCATGGTGCTTTTGTTTGCGCTGAACCTGCTCGGGCGATTTCTGCCTATGCCCAAGAGTACTCCGTTCGAGCAATTTTTTGCCCGCCCCCTCGATGCTTACCTCACCTCGGTGTTCGCCGTTACTCTTGGGCCGCTGATGGAAGAATTGTTCTTTCGCGGATTTCTCTACCCGGTGCTGGAGCGGCGCGTGGGTGTGCTGCTGGCGATTTTTCTTACCGCCCTGCCGTTTGGCCTCTTGCACCTGCCTCAATATGGATACGCCTGGGGATCGGTGCTCATCATCCTGCTGGTGGGGGTAGCTCTCACCACGGTGCGGGCGGTAACGAAATCGGTGGCGGCGAGTTTCCTGGTGCACGTTGGCTACAACGGCACCTTGATGATTATGGCCGCCATTGCGACCGACGGGTTCCGGCACATGGATAAAGCCGGAGAATTGATTGCACGCTGCATTCGCTGAATCAGGAATCGGGCGGCAGGTCCGACGAAAGTGCCCACTCCGTCATGCTCATTTCTAAACAACCAATCGCGGCTCCATTACTGTGCCGCTATTATGCCGCGCGGGCGGCCACCAGGGCTTCGTACTCTTCCTCGGAGTGAGCGGGCAACAGCACCCACAAGGTGTAGATGCCGATTGCTGTGCCGAAGGGGATGTTGAACAGCGAGATGAAAGCCAGCACCAGCGCCAGGATCCGGCCCCAGCCTTCGCGCTGCATCAAGCCCCAGCCGGCAAGAAATCCGAGCGCGGACTTTCCCAGTACGAGGATGCTGATCGTACTCAACAGAGGATGCAGAAAGGCCGGCCCTGGCGCCCGGCCCGGCGCAAACACCGTGTTGGCGATGATATAGAGAACGACGCCGCTCACGGCGTGAAATGCCGAAACTGCAAACCATAAGATGCCGAGCAGATGGAGATGCTCGCGCACGCGACCGGTCCGCGCGGGCATAATGGCCACCGCCCCAACCGCTCCGACAATCTGTTTGCCGCACCGACTGCAAAAGGCTTGGCCCGGCTGCACTGGCCCTCCACATCCGTCGCAAAACATGATTTTCCTCCGCTCGCCGATCCGGAATCCGGCGCGAATCGTTCTTCGTCAACCGTCAATTCTTAATCCCAGACTCCCAACAAATGATACGCGCGCCGGACGCCAGAGTTCCCTTGAACAGGGTGAATTGGAGTGCCGCGACCTGAGCTCGGTTTCAAGAGCGTCTCTGCGGCGCAAACGAAAAGGCCGCCCGGCAACGTTGGGCAGCCTTCTCTTTAAGGGAGAATAGTTCCAACGGAGGCTTAAATTCCGTCAAAACTTTCTGGTCGAATCTTATGAGCCAAAAAACCGGAGTGTCAAGCAATTTCTAGGAAATAAATATCTTTGTTTTCAACCACTTACAAAAATGGTCAATATGGCCTTCGACTGTGCCAACTTGAGACGAAAACTATCTTCGAC
>JBAVAV010000568.1:0-6059 GCA_049585895.1 Candidatus Sulfotelmatobacter sp.
GTATTGGACGGCAATTTGACGCCAACTGAAAGGAATCGCTGCCGTCGGAATGGCGAGATGGGATCTGCCCGGTTCAAGCCAAGTCAATCGTAATATACCAGTGCAAGAGGATTCACCCTTATGACACGACCAACGACGCAGGCGATTTCACCGTTCTTCATCGTCAGCAACGTCGATCAGACCATCGCATTTTACCGCGACAAACTTGGATTTGAGACGAAATTCCAGCAGCCGGATCGAAACCCTTTTTCGCCATCGTCGGCCGCGACGGAGCGCAGATCTTCGTCAAGTCCGATAAAGACACGTCGCCGCTGCCGAACCCCAAGCGTAATCCTTCCATGAGGTGGAATGCCTACCCTACGTCTATGCACCAGGCCCCGATGCGCTCGCCGCCGAATTTGCCGATCATGGCACAGCGTTCAGGGTACCGCTGAAGGATACCCACGATGGTCTCCGCGGCCTCGAGATTTGTGATCCTGACGGTTACGTCTTGTTCTTCGGCCGACCAAGGCATACGGCGGCGTAGCGGTCGCTGCGAAAAATCGCCGTTACATTTATCGAGCGGGCTCTTTTCACCCTTGAAAATATCCGTGCAATAATCATTCTCTCGTGCGTTACTTGGAACGGACATGAAGACGCTACCTTTCGGCACATTTAACGGCGAGCGGCGCAACAATATTGATCTCAACGGCTTTTTGTTAGCGGAGTTCGTCGACCGCCCAGAAGACACCATCCCCCGGCATACACATGAAGACACGCACTTCCAGTTCCTCTTGAAGGGCCTGTATATTACGAGCGCCATGGGATTGGATGCTCTTTGTGGTCCGCCAGCCGTGATATTTAATCCGGCCGGTACTACACACCGTGATCGATTTCACACCCGTGGAGGAAGCTTCCTAGCGCTGTCAGTTTCTCCGGGTGTAATCGACCGCGTTGGGGATAATCGTATCTTTGAAAAGCGCGCAGTGGGGTTCTCCGATGGAGAAGTCCTTTGGTTGGGGGGCAGGCTTCGTCGGGAACTTCGCGATTGTGACGAGCTTTCACCGATCGTGATCGAGGGGCTGGCGCTGGAGCTACTGGCCAACGTCGCGCGCCAAGACACCCGGCGAACCGGTAGTTCTGCGCCGTGGTTGGGGATTGCTTTGCAGCAAGTCCAGGATGGCTATCGTGACAAGCTGACTGTGCAGGGGATTGCCTCGTTGGTGGGCGTCCAGCCCCTGGTTTTGGGACGATCGTTTCGAAAGGCATTCGGATGTTCACTTGGCGAAATGTTGCGATGCAGGCGGGTAGCCCGGGCAGAAGAGCTCCTGCGCCAGCGCGACTTACCCATTGCCGAGATTGCCCTGGCAACCGGTTTTGCAGACCAGGCCCAGCTCACCAAGGCCTTCAGGCGGGTCACGGGTCTCACTCCGGCGCTGTACCGCAGAGTTTCCTCCGCCTGAGCGGTCGGCTGATTTTGACAAATCGATCAAAGTGACAAGATTGGTTAGGGAGGATCAGCATAAGGTTCTCTAATGCGCACGATGAGTTTATGCGCACGTGGAGGTCCCGTCTCTTGGATTTCGTCCAGGCTCAAAAATCTCGCAGGACCGTCCAAATTCCGACAGTGGCCGCGATCCTGAGCATTCTATTCCTCGTCCTTGCAGTTCCTATCCTGAAAGCGCAGGGCGCATCGCCGGCCATTCCGCTGGCCGAGTACTTCAGAATCCACCGCGCCGTGGGTGCGTCGTTCAATTTCGACGAGTCGTTGATCGCGTACTCCTCAGATGAAGGCGGGCGGATGGACATCTGGGCTCGTCCGGTCATGGGAGGTGGGCCCGCAAAGCAACTCACGCACGTCAAGGGCCTGATCGAATCGTTCGAGTTTTCTCCGAACGAGGACCTGCTGGTGTTCGCAGCCGATGTCGGCGGGGACGAGCTGATGCAGCTTTACTTCACGAACTCAACTGGTAAGGAGCCGGTAGCGCTGTTCCCCGAAGATCCCAGGACATCCCGTTCCGACTTTGTGCGGTGGGCGGAGGACGGCAAGACGTTCCTCTACACGTCGAGCCGCCGTGATGCAAAGCACATGGATCTTTACGAGTACGACTTGGCGAGCAGGAAGTCGACGCTCCTGTGGCAGGCTTCCGACAAACTCGAATTCGTGCTCGCCAGCCGGGATCACAAGCGATTTGTCCTTAACGAGGAAGTCTCCGACGCCGATACCAACCTCTATATGATCAAGCGCGGCGACCATACGCCCGTGCTCCTCACTCCGCACAACTCCGAGGTTACCTACACGGCGACCGACCTCAGTCCCGACGGCAAGGTGCTCTACTACACGTCCGACGAGGCCAGCGAGTTCACAGCACTCTACGCCATGGACCTCGCGACCAGGAAATCGAACCTGGTGTTATCGCCGAAGTGGGATGTCTTTGCTGCCCGCTTCTCGCGCGGTGGGAGATACTTCTTTACTGCCGTCGACGCTGATGGATCGGCCGACGTTTCGCTCACTGAGGCGGAGAGCAAGAAGCCGGTCGCGCTTCCTCCGACCGGCTCGTCTGGCTTTCTGATACCGGCAGCCTTCTCGAGGTCCGACCGCTGGTTGGCTGCGCGCTTCGACGGCGATGTCGCACCGCGCGCGCTCTGGCTGCTCGATCTGAAAGCGGGCACGGCACACCAACTGTTCGATCCATTGCCGAAGTCGCTCCAGGGTCACCCCTTCGCGCCAGCGACACTGGTGAGGGTGAAAACATTCGACGGTCGCGACGTGCCGGCATTTCTCTACACGCCAAAGGGCGAAGGCCCGTTCCCGGCGGTACTCGACATCCACGGTGGGCCGACTGCTCAGTCGGCCCGCACTTTCCATGTCTTCGCCCAGTACTTGGTGAGCAAAGGCTATGTTGTGATGGTTCCCAATGTCCGCGGCTCGGCGGGCTACGGTAAAACATACACCAAGCTCGACAACAAGGACTTTGGCGGAGGTCCGTTGAAGGACGTGCTGGCATGCAAGGCATGGCTGGTCGCAAACGCGCATGTGCAGGGCAAGCGTGTCGGCATCATGGGGACGAGTTACGGCGGCTACATGACCCTTGCAGCGGCAACCTTTGCGCCAACCGAGTTTGCTGCACACGCCGATTTCTTTGGCCCCTCGGACCTTAGATCGCTGGTACAGAGCTTCCCGACGTACTGGGCATCCTCCGCGACGTACATCTATCAGAAGTTTGGCGATCCGAACGATCCGAAGGACGCGCAGTACCAGCATGATCGCAGCCCACTCAATTACGTCGACAAAATCGAGCGACCTCTCCTGGTAGTGCAGGGCGCCAACGATGCCCGGGTAAAGAAGAACCAGTCGGACCGTTTGGTTGAGGCATTGCGCAGCCGGGGCGCCCCTGTGGAATACCTTGTCATCGAGGGTGAGGGGCACGGTTTTTCGAAGACGGAGAACCAACTCCGCGCGCTTGAGACTACCGATCGCTTCTTCGACAAGTACATCCTCGGTGACCCAGGTGTCAGAGTGCTGCCCCCTGACTCTCAGAGACTAGGAGGACCACGACTCGGAGGACCAGATTCGGATTAACCTGCCGTCTGCACAGCAGTCGTCATCTGCTTTTCTTTGAGACAAGCTTTTTACAAATCATTGACACACGCATGACACCGGGACGAGTGTGTCGACATATTCTGCTTGCACCCTGATCCGAAGACCCTGCCTCGAACCGGGCAATTTCATCCCGAAGACTTGGAGCGCAGAATCATGAGCAACCAAAAACTACCCTCCGCAGTTCTGACATCGGAAACACCTCAACCACCCACAACGGACGAAATTAGCTCTCAGCCGTCGCGCAAGCTCCGTCGACGCTCCTTCTTGAAAGGCCTGGGCGTTAGCGGTGCGGCGGCCACACTGGGCACCGGAATCATCGCCAAGGGCGTACCGCTTTTCGCGGAAGAACGCAGCGGCTCGCTCACCAAAGGCGATGCCTCAATCCTGCGCTTTCTGGCCGCGGCGGAAATCCTTGAGAGCGATATCTGGCTGCAGTATCAAGAGCTCGCCGGAACTCAAGACAATGAAGTGTCCACCCTGGCAAGCAAGTTGATTCCCGGCTATCCGGCCGCGCCCACCGGTGGGAATTCGGTGTACACGGCGGACGTTAACCAGCTCGATGCGGATATGTCGCAGTACATTCACGACAACACCGAAGATGAGCTCAGTCACGAAGTTTTCATCAACGCGTACCTCGCCTCGAAGGGCGCGGACACGGTCAACCTCGATCAATTTCGCACGCTGCCCAGCAGCAAGGCGACCGGCGCCAATCAATTCGGGCGCCTCACGAACCTGACGCAACTTACCGTCGACACCACTTGGTGGACTCGTTACCGCAGCCGCACCAAGAATCCTGACTTCGGCGACAGCTTCGCCCCCGCCATCCCCTCACTTGCCGTGGGCCAGCATACGGCGATTCCCCGAACTGACGCTGACACCAACGATGGGAACTTTATTCAAGCGGTCGCCAACACCGCCGGCTTTCACTTTGCCTGGATCGAGCAGGGTGGGACCAGCCTCTACGCCAAGGTGGCGCAGAGGGTGACTAACCTGGAAGTTCTGCGCATCGTACTCAGCATCGGTGGCACTGAGATCTGCCACTTCCAGACGTGGCACGATAAGGCAGGGAATGCGATACAGTTGACCAATGTGATTGATCCCGTGACCGGCGTGTCAGTCACTTTCCCCGATCTGAATTCTCCCCCATTTGGCGGGGAAAATTTTCAGACCAATCTCATCATGCCCGAGCCTACGGTTTTCCTCAGCCGCCAGTTCCCTCCGTGCTCCATTATTCGACCCACGGAGACGAAGGGCGCGGCCATGGGTGCCGTGCAGGCACTTACGGGGGATGGGCTCTTCATCGGTCAGTCGAACGAATTTTTTCAATTGCTAAAGGATCTGGCCGAAGATGCGGACGAGGCCAAGCGCGGCGGTCGCTGATCGCAGAAGTTGACCGCATAATGTTGATAGTGGCGTAGGTTCAAAGGGCGGAGCCGATCATGGAGAAAATCGATGAGAAGATCGATAACGCATTTCCGGGGTAGCGGCTTTTGGCGTACCGGCTCCGCCTAAGTTTCCGTGTACCAAGCCGGTGTGAAGTGCAGGCTTAGGTTGGCAGATATATTCTTTTCTTCGCGGGATTGCTGTCCCTTGAGGCTAATGTTCTCTGATTGGGTGGATTTCTCTTTGTGGGCCAACTTGACCCGCGCCGGCACAGGCGGAGGGCACACTACGTTTCGTCGCACAGACTGTTGAGGGGAGGGCATCCACTGTTCTCCTTGCGCTCATAGGAGAGTACGAGACGCATGCTACGGTAGACAGATAACGAAAGTGCCTTCAGGGGCAAGTAAAAAGGACAGGCACCAAGCCGCTATGTGCGGGCAACAGATCTACCTTTCCCCTCGCTTTTTGCGCGGATATTTTTCCGCGACGTGTCAAGCGTCCAGATCAATCCGAACCGTGAGCAGTTGGGTGCCGAAGAAGCGGACAGCGGCGGCATTCCTAGCACTGCTCGGCAACTGATTCTCGAGCCAATTCTGGCGCTCGCGTGGATTATCATCGAACAGCAAATGTGCCGTACCGCTGGACCAGCGGGCCCCTAGCCCATCGCGCAGTTTCACGCGCACCCGCGGATTACCCGTAATATTGCGAACATAGCCGGCGTTCTGGCCGTGCTCTGCCACCACCCAGAACTTTCTGCCCACGAGTCCGTTGCCCACGGGGGTACGGCGCGGCTTTCCCGTCTTGCGGCCCGTCGTTTCCAGGAGCGCATATCCCGGCAGGACTACGCCGAGCGCAAACAGACACTTGATGGGCGGATTGAACAAGTATTTCTGCAGAAAATGGACCACGCGGCGTTTCAGTGTGTCGGCCTTCATGGACGGAGATTATATCTTCACCTCGCGTGCAGAAAACCAGAAGTGAAGATGCTGCACCGGGGTCCTCGTGCGTTTGAGAAGTCGGAAAGCGTACCATTGTTCATGAACGGAACAAGTCCAGAATTTCCCGATGCGCAAGCCGCCGATCCGTCGTTGCC
>JBAVAV010000569.1:0-3461 GCA_049585895.1 Candidatus Sulfotelmatobacter sp.
GCTGAAACCCAGGATGAAAATCACAGCCTATAATCAGCATGACGTTGGCTCCTCTCACGAGCCTTGGTCGTGTTCATCGCATACCAATCTACTCGCTGCGATGAGCCAACGTCGTTATGCAATCAAAGCCCCGCGCTTTCACCAGCGGGGCGAGGGATCTCGCGATTCGACGACTATTTACGCCTCAGTCCGCCGCCATCGATAACGATGTCTCGCACAACTCCGCGCCCAGCGCCTCCAGCACAATCAGGCTCAAGGCCTGGATGAATCTGGGCGAATCATTCAGTCCGGCGCTCATTTCAAATTGTGTGATGCCCAACCGGCGCGCCTCTTCGCGCGCCTCGTGATCAATTTCCCCAAGCGTCTCCACGTGATCGGAAACGAACGCCACGGGCACGACGCAAACTTCCCGAACATGTTCTGCGGCTAGATCATGCAGAGTGCGGTGCAGAGAAGGCTGCAGCCACTTGCTTGCTCCCACCTTGCTCTGATAGCACAGCCGGTGCCGGTTGCGCCATCCCCCGCGCTCCATCAGGAGCCGCACCGTTTCTTCGATCTGATGCCGGTAAGGATCACCTTTCTCGATTACCGACAGGGGCACGCTATGGGCGCTGAAAACAATCTCGGCGCGGTGCGGCTGAAGAAACCTTTCCAACGCCTCATCCACTTTTTCGATCACCGCGTCCAGGTAGGTCGTATTCTTATAGAAAGTCTCGACGCAATGCACTGGCAGATCGTCGTGAAAATGCCTGTGCCACTCGTTCAGACTCGAGCCCGTGGTGGTGGACGAATACTGCGGATACAGGGGCAGCAGCACGACTTCATCGCACTCCGCCGCGCGCAGTTGTTCGATCGCTTTACTTGTAAACGGGTGCCAATACCGCATGGCCACAAAACAGCGGGCATCGATTCCCTGGCTGCACAGTTCCGCCTCGAGCGCCCCGGCCTGGCGCTCTGTAAACCGGCGGATGGGCGAGCCTCCGCCGATGGTCGCGTAGTGGTGCTGCACTTTGCGAGCGCGCGTGGTTGAAATCAGTTTTGCCAGTGGTTTACGCCCGATGCGGGCAAAAGGAAAGTCGATAATATCGGGATCGCAGAAGAGGTTGTAAAGGAAAGGCTCGATCGCCTCCAGCGTGTCCGGTCCGCCAAGCTGAAAGAGAACTACTCCCACACGCCGTGATGTGCACACCATTCCCCAGATTCCCCAGAACGGGCGAATTTACTCTCATCTGAGGCGAGAGTCAATGCCGGAGATTAAGAAGCACGATTATTATGCGCCGATCGCGAAGAAATCGCGCCAAAAATAACGTCCGCCTAGGGCAATCGCAACTCGGCATGTTCCGGAACCACGATCTGCCTGCGCTCGCCTTCATGCCAGTAGAGGACGCGCAGCACTTTGTGCACGCGCGGGTCGGGGTCGCCGCCCATGGTTCGATTGTCGACTCTCACAAACAACCTGCCATCGCGCTTCATGCTGCGAAGCTGCTCAGTGACATTGATAAAATGTCCTGCGCCGCCGTAATAGGCTCGCATGATGTGCAGTTCGCGATCGTGCCACTCGTACCCCGCATCCGGATCCACTTCCAGATTCACGTGGTCGTACTCACGAAAGGTAAACTCCTCCTCCTTGCCGTCCCAATGGCGTATCCGGATAAAGAGTTCTTTGACGTGATTGCGCGCCGGATCGACGCCCAACGTGCGGTCATTGACGTCGAATTGGAGAACTCCGTCGTGCAGAAAGGCACGCACCTGTTGGGTTACATCCACCCGATGGCCGCCCGCGCCATACTCTGCCGCCACCAACTGCCCGCCCTGCGCCGCCGCCGAGCCGGCAAAAAGACACATCCATGCCAGACCACCGAACAAACCTGCCAGCAATCTTTGCTTCTGCTTCATAACGCCCCTTTCGCCTCATGAATCTGCGAGGCCCCAAGCATAAGAGTCTAGGAAACGGCGGCGGCTGATCCTGCTTTCGCCCCGTCCATCTCTTTAATCACCGCATCGGCAAATTCCGAAGTTCCCGCCTGCCCGCCGACATCCTTCGTCAGCTTTTCGCGATGCCGGTAGACTTTCTCCAGGGCATTGCGAATCTGCAGCGCCGCATCGAACTCACCCAGATGCCGTAGCATCAGCAGACCCGAGCGCAACAGGGCAGTCGGATTCGCCAGATTTTTCCCTGCGATATCCGGCGCCGACCCGTGCACCGCCTCGAAAATCGCGCAGTGGTCGCCGAGATTGGCGCTGGGCACAAAACCCAGCCCGCCTACAAATGCGGCGCACAAATCGGAAATAATGTCTCCGTAGAGATTGTCCATCACCAGCACGTCATACTGATAAGGATTCATCACCAACTGCATGCAGGTGTTGTCCACGATGTGCTCGGCGTAGGCGATCTCGGGATATTCCTTCGCCACCAGACGGCTGCAGCGCAGGAAGAGACCGTCCGACAGTTTCATGATGTTCGCCTTGTGGATGGCATGGATTTTCTTGCGCTGATTCTTGCGCGCGTACTCGAACGCAAAGCGCGCGATCCGCGTCGAGGCTTTTTCTGTGATGATCTTCAAACTTTCCACTACACCGGGCACCACTTCGTGTTCGAGACCGGAGTAAAGGCTTTCGGTGTTTTCGCGCACAATGATCAGATCCACGTCGGGATAGCGCGTAGGAATATGCGGCAAATTCCGTATCGGCCGGAAGTTCGCGTACAGCTCAAATTTCTGCCGTAGCGCCACGTTGATGCTGGAAAATCCGCCGCCCACGGGCGTCGTCACCGGACCCTTCAGCCCAACGTGGGTGCGCTCGATCGATTCGATGACTTCTTTGGGAATGTACTCGTGGTACTTCTCGAATGCGTCGGCCCCAACCTGGAACGATTCCCACTCAAACTTCACCCCGGTTGCTTCCAGAATGCGGACGGTGGCGTTGGTGACTTCGGGGCCGATGCCGTCGCCAGGGATGAGGGTGACTTTGTGACTCATGAGTTCAACACCAACCCCTTACTTATCCGAAAGATAATTCGGGGCTCCAGAAAATCCATTGTCATTCCGAATGGGCGCAGCCCATGAGGACCCTGCTGTACTTTACCCTTTGCCCAAGCCCTTGCCCTTTACTTCCGGCGCGTCCTTCCCCTTCACCAAATCCTTCAACTCATCCATGAATTCTTTTATATCTTTGAAATCGAGATACACCGAGGCAAACCGCACATACGCCACTTTGTCATGGCGGCGCAGCCGGTTCATGATGAGCTCGCCGACTTCGCTGCTCTTGCGCTCGCGCTCCGTCGAGTCGATCACGAACGACTCTGCCTCGTTCACAATCTGCTCCAATTTGCTGATCGGCACTGGACGCTTCTCGCACGCCCGCAACAATCCGTTCAGAACCTTCTGCCGGTCGAACTTCTCCCGCCTGCCATCTTTCTTTACCACCATGTAAGGAATTTCGTCGATGCGCTCGTAGGTAGT
>JBAVAV010000570.1:0-2217 GCA_049585895.1 Candidatus Sulfotelmatobacter sp.
GCAAAGCGCGGATGGTGCTCAGCAGTGCGAGCCTCTGATGAAGAATGACGTGCGTCACCGGAACGCGGCGCCAGCGCTCCAGTTGAGAAGTAATTTCGCAAATCAGCCCCAGGGGAATCGTGGCATCTTCCGCGTGCAGCGCGCGCAGCACCTCGGGCAGAAACGAAGACACCACAAACCCGCGGCTGGGCGTGAACTCGCGAAGCAGCTTCGCCGCAGCTTTCTCAATGCCTGGGACTTTCAGCTCAATATCGAGGAACGCCTTGTCTCGGTAGCGAATCAGGACGTCGCGCAGGCGAGGCAAGTCAAGAAGGCTGTCGGCCGATGCCCGGGCGATCTCAACACCTCGAGTCTTCGGATCATGGCAGACCACAGCCTCGCCGTCAGCCGTCAGGCGCACGTCGAACTCGAATCCATCGCAGCCGTGGGCCAGCGCCAGATCGAAAGACGCGAAGGTATTCTCGGGAATCGTTTGGACTGCGCGCGCCCCACGATGGCCGAGAAGAAGTGGACGCGAATCCATCCAGAGATTGTACGTCGAAGCTTATACGTCGAAGAAACTTAGGGCGAAGATTGTAAGGCGGCGACCCTTAGTCGAGATCGAAATCTCGGATGGGCTTGCCGGTGTCGGGCGACTCTTTCGCCTTCTTCACCGCCTCTTGAAACTTTTTCTCCAGAAGATCGGAGGCATGCTTCTGCGCTTCCACCGATTGCCGGAAGATCGATTCACGGCGGCTGTCCTGCTCCCTCATAGCGTGCGCCGCTTCCTCCATATCGTTGAACATTCGGGGCACCGCCTTGGCGGTATGTGCGATTACCCCTTGCGTGGCCGGGTCGATCTTCAGCACCGCGCCGCAGCATGGACAGGTCACATCGAAACTGGAGGGGATCTTGGCCACGCAAGTGATCATACCGCAAAGAGCTGGTGCGGATGTGGCTTAGTGCCGCAATTGGATGGGGAAAATATGGATCAAATTCAGGATTTCCCAGCCCAGCAGAACAATCGACATCAACACCACCAGCACGGCCAGCAGCTCTCCAAAGGTGAGGCCGCGGCGGTTCGGTTCGAAGTGGCGCGCCGCCAGGCTGAGAATGTTCAACGTGGCAAAACCGAAAACCATGGCCCAGAGAGCGTTATAGATATCGTTCCGGTGGGAGGAATGCCGCGGCAGCAGAAACAGGCTGGCCACGACCGCGAACTGAGCGCGTACCATGGCACACACCGAAAACGCGTTGCGCGCGCTCCGGGCAAAACCCGAGATTAGCGTGACGGCCACGAAAATTCTCACCCCGCGAAAGCCCGAAAGTCTCAAACCAGAATATTGGATATTACATGTTTTTCGTCAGCCGGTCACGGCAGTCGAGAGCTTTAGCAGTGGGTCAGCTTGACTCTCATTCCTAAGGCGTTATCCCGAAGCCCCGCGCTTTCACCAGCGGGGCGAGAGCCTGCCCTGAGCGCAGTCGAAGGGGATCTCGCGCGGAGTATTTCAAGCTTACCCACTACCCAGAGCTTGCGTAAGATGTTGCTATGGCCAACCGCCGCGTCATTTTCTTCGATGTAGGCAATACTCTTCTCTTTCCTAACCGGAAAACGATTCTGGCTCCGCTGGCGGCTGCGCAGCACCCAACTCTCGAGCAATGGCAGGCCCTGGAACGGAAAATGAAACTCGAATTCGATCAGGGACTGCTCGATGGCAGTTTGAACCACGGTTTCTGGTGGAAGTTTCACACCTGCCTTCTCGAGGGATTTGGCCCCGTGGACAGCAACGTTCGCGATACCTTGGTGAAGAGCACTCACGATTCGTCCAACTGGGACCAGATCCTGCCGGGAACGCGGGAGGCGCTGGATCGCATTCGCGCCAACCATCGCATCGCCGTCATTTCCAATGCCGATGGCAAGGTCGATCAGGTATTGGCCCGTTGCGGCATCGCCGACTGCTTTGAGAGCATCACCGACTCCGGCATTGTTGGCTTCGAAAAGCCACGCCCCGAAATTTTTGCAGCCGCGCTGCGAGCGATGAACGGGCGCGCCGAAGAAAGTTTGTACGTCGGCGACGTCTATTCCGTCGACTTTCTGGGAGCGCGCAACGCCGGAATGGAAGCCATCCTCTTCGACGTGGCGGGAGTTTATCGCGAGAATAAGCTGCCGCGCGTGGAATCTCTGGGCGAGTTGGAAAGCTGGCTCAGATAGGTCGAAATTTCCTTACACTTCCAGAA
>JBAVAV010000571.1:0-2038 GCA_049585895.1 Candidatus Sulfotelmatobacter sp.
GCCCTATGTTAGCTAAGTCCACGACTAAGTCAAGACCTATTTCGTCTTCCACAATCCGATCGTGTTGCCTTCCGGATCGGAGAACCAAGCAAAGGTTCCGGTAGGAATCTCCACCGGCGGCACCAGCGTTTTGCCGCCGAGGGCTTCGGCTTTGTCGAGGTAGGCCTGCACGTTGTCCACTTCCACGTAGAAAATTGTGTACTGGTGGGGCTCGTGGCCGAGGCTGGTGATGTGGCCCTGAATGCCCGAGCCGGCGCCGGTGTTGATCATGGTAGCCAGGCCGGCAGGCTGCATCTTCCAGCCAAACAATTGCGAAAAGAAAACAACGGTCTTGGCCTGATCGCTGCAGCCGATTTCAAAGTGAACGACGGGTTGACTCATGCTGGGCAGTCCCTTTCAAGGCGGTCGGGCGATTCTAGCATGATGGACGACTTCGGAACTCGGACCGCGGACTTCAGACCGCGGACTTCAGACCTCGGACTTCGGACCTCGGCCCTCGTGCTTTGCCGGGACCCTGTTGCCTGAGGATGACAAGTACCATGCGACCGCGAAACTCCGCTGCGTGAGTCCGAGCAATTGCACCGGTACCCCCTCTTGCCCTGCTGTTTGGAATCTTGGGGTTAGCAAGAAATCGCCCGCAAAATACGGATGTCAAAGAACTTAGAGGCCAAAATCCGTTGAAGAAAAGAGTTGTGCCCGGCTTTTTGCCGGGATCGGCTTCTTTGTTGTCGCTCGATGTGCTGCCTGTGCTGGGGCAATGATGAGGCAAATCGCGAGTGAGGCGCAAGGTTATATGTCACAGGGGTGCTGTGGATTTTGTGGCTGCGCTCGCTTGGACATCACATATGGCGCATCGCACCGGAGGTTTGGTTTCAATTTTTTACCCGAGGGCCCCAGAAATCTGGTCAGGCGCTTGCGCAGATTATCGAGTTTAGCCGTCTGGCACTCCCACACCAGCATGACTTTCCAGCCCCCGTGCCGTAGTCTCGAGATGTTAAGCCGGTCTCGCTCGACATTGCCCTCCAATTTTGTTTTCCAATACGAGACCCGCGATTTTGGAATCCGGCCATCTATGCATCCTTTGTGCAGATGCCAAAAACAGCCTTGTACAAGGACAATTTTTCTACGGGACGGAAACACGAGGTCAGGAACCCCGGGTAAGTCGCGTCTGTGCAGGACATAGCGGTACCCAATCCCGTGCAACAGACGGCGGACCTGCATTTCGGGCCGCGTGTCGCAGCTCCTGATCCGACTCATGTTCTCGCTGCGGCGTGAGGAAGAAATGGAGTCCATTCTGGAGTCCGCTAGCTTAGCATCTCTCTTGATACTCCGCTTGATCCTTGCCCGGGGCCTAAGCTTTTTAACGTGGTAAGGGCTACGCTTGGACAGATTCACGAGCAGATGCTTGTTCTCCTGAAGAAACACCCGGAGGGCATCTCCGAGGGCGAGATGCGTGCTGCTTGCGCATACCCCCGGAGGAGCAAACCCAATTCGGTAGGCGTCGCAGAGACCTGCACTCCTACTACCGCATCGACAAGAAGCGCGTTGGCAAGAAGACGGTTTACATCTACCGCGGCCCCCTCGCGGTTCCGCGAGACGCCACTTCGCTAGACACGAAGACGCGGGCACTCGTGCTGCACGCAGCACATGGACGCTGCGGTATTTGCGGCCGGACCATTGAAAAACATGGGATTAGCTTGGTTGTCGATCACAAGGTGCCGCGCGATTGGGGTGGTAGGACCGAGCTTGGCAATCTTCGGGCGATCTGCGAGGAGTGCAATCACGGCAAGAAAAATCTCTTCGCGTCGATCGATTCGGTCGCTGTGCGATCCGCCATTCAACATGACAGCGTGCATGTCCGAATCGGAGAACTGTTGAAGGCAGTGGGGGTTGGACAGCCGGTCCCGAGCGACCTGATCGATATCGTTGCTAATCAAGATGACTGGCGGAAGCGTCTCCGCGAACTCCGCTATCTGGGCTGGCAAATCAAGGCGCTGAGGCCCAAAATGCCAGGCAAACGATTCCAGTCGACCTACCA
>JBAVAV010000572.1:0-2885 GCA_049585895.1 Candidatus Sulfotelmatobacter sp.
GGCGCAATCACAGGCCGGGTTGCTGGCGGCGCAACGATTCTCGCCGCAGGAGGAGCTACCGGAGCCTTCGGGGGGGCGGCCGCCGGCTTTTCCGCCGGCGCTACAACGGAGCTCGCGGCGGGCGATGGCACCGCTTCCTTTTTCTGAGTGATGGCTTTTAACACATCTCCCGGCCGGGAGATGCGAGACAGGTCAATCTTAGTCTTGATTTCTTCTTCGCCGCGAGCGGCGCGCGACGCCGCTTTGCCCGCCGCAGACTGTCCTTCCGCCGAGGTGCGGAAGTGGATTCGCACCTTCTCCGCTTCGTTTTCTTCCAGGGAACTGGAGTGAGTTTTCTTCTCAGTGACGCCGACCACGGTCAGCACGTCAAGAATAGCTTTGCTCTTGACTTCCAGTTCGCGGGCAAGATCGTTGATTCGAACCTTACTCATCCGGCCTTTCTCTTCTCCGCTCTGTCCTTAGGTCTTCATCGCGACCTCACGGAGTCAGCTTCTGCGATTCGCACGCCGCCGAACTTTGCCAGCGTGACATGACTATTCTTTGCTTTCGGGAGCAGATCCCGATTCGGGTTCGCGCTCCACGGAATTTTCTGCAGGTTCCTCCGCAGTCACAGCCTGGATTTCCGCCGTTTCATCGTCTGCAGAGGTCGCGAGAGCATCCGCTTCGACGGTTCCTTCGGTGCCGCTCTCTTCAGGAACCGCTTCGGGCGCGGCCTCCATGGCGGTCATCCCCTCTTTCGGCGCCGCTTCAGGCGCAGCCTCTAAAGCTTCTCCTTCGGCCGCGGGCTCGGCTGTTGGTGCGGGTTCGCCTTCCGCGACCGCACCCTGCTCCAGGCTGGCAAAGTAATTATTCACCGCGAGGCTGATTTTTTCCACCGTCTTGGGGCCGATACCCTCAATCGCCTCCAGTTGTTCGGGCGTCATATCGGCGAGCGCCTCCACCGAGGTTATGCCCGCGGCGGTCAGCTTTTCCACCAGACCCTCGCCCAGGCCGGGCACGCTCTCCAGCGGCGTCGCGGTTTGCGGGGCCATGGCGGACATCTGCTGCTCCACTTCCTGCCGCTTCTCTTCCTCGCTCTTGATGTCGATCTTCCAGCCGAGCAGCTTGGCCGCCAGCCGGACGTTCTGCCCTTTCTTTCCGATGGCGAGCGAGAGCTGGCTGTCGTCGACCACGACTTCCAGATGCTTGTCCCCTGAGTCGACGACCGTCACTTTGCTGACTTTCGCGGGCTGCAAAGCCTTCTCGGCAAAGGTCACGGCATCTTCGTGGTATTCGATGATGTCAATTTTTTCGCCGCGCAGCTCACGAATGATCGACTGCACGCGCATGCCTTTCATGCCCACGCAGGCGCCAACCGCGTCCACGTCTTTGTCTTTCGACATGACTGCGATCTTCGTGCGCTCTCCAGCTTCGCGGGCGATGGCGCGGATCACTACCGTTCCGTCGTAAATCTCGGGCACTTCGGTCTGGAACAAATGCTGCACCAGGTCTGGCGCGGCGCGCGACACCACCACGCCCGGCCCTTTCGAAGCCTTTTCCACGCGCACAATCACCGCACGCACGCGCTCACCGATGGCAAACGACTCCAGCCGCGACTGCTCCTTGCGCGGCATGCGGGCCTCAGCCTTCCCGATGTCGAAAATCACATCCGGACCTTCCACGCGCTTCACAGTCGCGTTGACGACTTCACCCACGCGCCCGATGTATTCGTTGTAAACTGTGTCGCGCTCCGCTTCACGCACCTTCTGGAAAATGACCTGCTTCGCCAGTTGAGCCGCGATGCGTCCCAGAATTCCCTCGGTAACCTTGGGAATCCGCAACTCGCCGCCTACTTCAAGACTGGGATCGACCTTGCGCGCATCTTCCACGGTAATCTGCAAGACCGGGTCTTCGACCTGCTCGGGAGTCTCGACGACAGTCTTCACCGCAAAGGCGTTGATCTTGCCGGTTTCTTTATCCAGCTCAGCGCGCAGATTTTCCTGCGTCTTGTAGTACTTGCGCGTCGCCATCACAATGGCGTCTTCCACCGCACTCACCACAATCTGCGGATCGATGCCTTTTTCCCGGCTTAACGCGTCGATCGTGTTGTAAAGCTCACTCGCCATAAAAGTAATCCGTTATAAATCCTGCCGCGCTGCCTGGGTCTTAGGTGTTAGGTGTTAGGTCTCAGGTCTCAGGCAAAAACCTAACCCCTAATACCTAAAAGGACCTAAGAACCGCTTCTAGATTTCCGGCACCAGATTCGCCTTCTCGACATTGGCGAATTCAATTCCGATTTTCTGCCCGGGCTCACTCCCGGCCGCGCCCATTTTCTTTCGCGACTTCTTGCTCGCAGCGCTAAGATCCAGGGTCAACCGCCCTTCGCGGAAACTCTCCAGCCGTCCTTCGAAGTAACAGCTGTTGTTCACCGGCTGCCTGGTCGTCAGCTTCACCCTGCTTCCGGTGAAGCGCTCGAAGTCGGCCGCTTTCGTCAGCTTGCGATCCAACCCGGGCGACGAAACCTCCAGCGTATAGCTGCCGGGCAGGGCCTCCTCTACATCGAGAATCGTGCCAAACTCCCGGCTGAAGTTAGCGCAATCGCCATGCGTAACCCCACTCAGCGGATCGCCCCCTGCCGCGCCAGGCTTATCGAGAAATACGCGCAGCATGCGGGCTTTGCCGCTCCCGCGCAACTCCACATCCACTATCTCGAGCCCAGCGGAGGCCGCAACTCGCTCCGCAATTTGGCGCACGCTATCAAGATCAAGTGCCATGCATCCAATGACTTACGACCGGGCCCAATGAGCGGATTCCTCCGCAACGAAAAAGTGGGCTTGCGCCCACTGGTGTGCTTCGCCAAATGCCGTATTACACAACAGTTCTCGTTTTCTAATATACGCCGGGAG
>JBAVAV010000573.1:0-6075 GCA_049585895.1 Candidatus Sulfotelmatobacter sp.
CATCTACAACGAAGGCCACACCATCGGAAACCACACGTTTACTCATCCGGACGTCAGCAATATATCTTCCCGCTATATGCGGCTGGAGCTAAATCTGACGGAGCGGCTTTTCGCCAGCCTGATGGGGATTCGCACCATGGTCTTACGGCCGCCCTACGCGGTCGACGAAGAGCCCGACACCGCCGACCAGGTCCGTCCCCTCGAGTTCGCGCAGGAAATGGGCTACATCACCATCGGCAATCGGATTGATCCCAACGATTGGAGCGACACCCCGCGCCGGCGTTCCGCCGAAGAGATTGCCGCTTACGTACTGGCGCACCTGCCGCCTTGCAGCGAGAGCGAGCTGCGCTGCGGCAACATTGTTCTCTTGCACGATGGCGGCGGCAATCGCAGCGAGACGGTGCGAGCTTTGCCCATAATTATCGACGGCATTCGCGCTCGTGGATACGATGTGGTTCCGGTCTATCAACTTATGGGTAAGACCAAAGCGCAGGTCATGGCCCCACTGGCGCCGGGCGAGTGGTGGATTGCCCGGCTCGACCGGCTGAGCTTCTGGCTCTTCGGCGCGGCCACAATCGGCATTACCTGGATCTTTTTCCTGGGCGACCTGCTCATGACGGGGCGGCTGATATTCATTGGCACATTCGCCGTCTACGACCGGGTGCGCGAAAAGATCTTGGGCCGGCCTGCCGAGGTCGCTTCCTATCGGCCCATAGTGGCCGTCCTCATCCCCGCTTACAACGAAGAGAAAGTGATTGAGCGCACGGTTCGCGCCGCGCTCAACTCCACGTATCCGGACCTGCGTGTGATCGTGATTGATGACGGGTCCAAAGACCGAACGCTGGAGGTCGCGCGCCGCGCTTTTGCTGTGGAAGAAGCTCATGGGCGGGTAGTGATTTTGAGCAAACCGAATTCCGGCAAGGCTGAGGCGCTGAACTACGGCATCGAGCACCTCAATAATGCCGAGCTGTTCATTGGGATCGACGCCGATACCGTAATCGCGCCCGACGCGATCTCGCGCCTGGTGCCGCATTTTATCAATCCCAAAGTCGCCGCCATCGCGGGCAACGCCAAAGTGGGGAACCGGGTGAATCTGTGGACCCGCTGGCAGGCGCTGGAATACATCACCAGCCAGAACTTCGAGCGCCGGGCTCTCGATGTTCTGGGCGCGGTCAGCGTGGTGCCGGGCGCGATCGGCGCCTGGCGAGTCTCGGCTGTCCGCGAGGCCGGAGGCTATCACCTCGACACAGTCGCCGAGGACGCGGACCTTACCATGGCTTTGCTGCGCCTTGGTTACCGCGTGGAATATGAAGACATGGCTTTGGCTTACACCGAAGCGCCCACCAATGCCAATGGCCTCATGCGGCAGCGTTTTCGCTGGTCCTTCGGCATTCTACAGGCAGTATGGAAGCACAGTGCCGTTTTCGCGCGGAAAGGCGCGCTGGGATGGATCGCATTACCTAACATTGTGATCTTCCAGATTCTGCTGCCGCTGGTATCGCCGCTCATCGATATTATGTTTGCCGTCGGTGCGATCTGGTATTTCATTCAGAAGCACTTTCATCCCGATTCCACCGATCCGGCCAGCTTCCACAAACTGGTCGCATTTTTCTTCGCTTTTCTGGTGATTGATTTCTTCGCTTCCGTGATTGCCTTCGCGCTCGAGCGCCGCCGTCCCGACGACAAAGAAGACGCGTGGCTGCTCAGCCAGGTCTGGCTGCAGCGCTTCGCCTACCGGCAGTTGTTCTCGATTGTGCTTTTCAAGACGCTGAAGCGCGCACTGGAAGGCCGCAGGTTCGCCTGGGACAAACTGGAGAGGACGGCGGCGGTGAGGTATGTACCAGCGGAAAATCGGGAGAAAGTGAACGTGCCCTAGGGTAGCTCGTAGTCGCTAGCGCAGAACGGCTGGTGGAAAGGGTGGTAAAGGCTCGGCTGCGTGAATAGAAGCTTAAGATCCGACCTTACCCGCCACATCCAGCCTGGTTTCGGCGCGATGCAGCGAATCGAGAGCGCGGTCGACATCGACGTTGGTGTCGCCGCTTGTGAGCAGTTGCTCCGCACGGGCTTTAGCTTTGCGCGCGCGTTCCACATCGACATCGGCCGGACGCTCGGCCGTCTCGGCCAGAATCGTCACCTTATCGGGCAAGACCTCGGCGAATCCCCAGGCTACTGCCAGCGTTTCCGTGGAGGCGCCGGCGCGGAAAGTGATTTCGCCCACCGCCAGTTCCGTAATCAGCGGCGCGTGCCCCGGCAGAACGCCCAGATATCCGCTCTTGCCGGGAATCTGAACTTCCTCGGCCGCCGTGTCGACGACTTTCTTTTCCGGCGTGACGATCTCGAGTTGGAAAGAGTCTGCCATGAAAAACCGGCGTCAGACCTCGGACTTCAGACTTTTGTGCACCATCTCGGAATAAAGGTCCGGAGGTCAGACGTCAGAGGTCCGACGTCTGCCTTTACGCTGCTGCCTTCATCTTCTCCGCTGCTTCCAGCACTTCCTCGATCGGTCCCTTCATGTAAAACGCCTGCTCGGGGATGTCGTCGTATTTGCCTTCGACGATGGCCTTGAAGCCCTTCACCGTGTCAGCCACCTTTACGTAGCGTCCCTCTGCACCCGTGAATTGCTCGGCCACATGGAACGGCTGCGACAGGAAGCGCTGAATCTTGCGGGCCCGCGCCACACTGAGCTTCTGGTCCTCGCTAAGCTCGTCGATGCCGAGAATCGCGATGATGTCCTGTAGATCTTTGTAGGTTTGCAGCGTTTTCTTTACCATCTGCGCCACGTCGTAGTGCTCCTGCCCAACAATGCGCGGATCGAGAATGCGCGACGTCGAAGCCAGAGGATCGACCGCAGGATAAATCCCGATCTCAGTGAGAGCGCGCGAAAGCACTGTCGTTGCATCCAGGTGAGCGAATGTCGTCGCCGGCGCAGGATCGGTCAGGTCGTCGGCCGGAACGTAAATCGCCTGCACCGACGTGACCGAACCTTTCTTAGTGGACGTGATGCGTTCCTGCAATTCGCCCATCTCCGTGGCCAGGTTGGGCTGATAGCCCACAGCGCTGGGCATGCGGCCCAGCAGCGCTGAAACCTCCGAGCCTGCCTGCGTAAAGCGGAAAATGTTGTCGATGAAGAGCAGCGTGTCTGCGCCTTCGGCATCGCGGAAGTATTCGGCGACTGTCAGCCCCGTCAATGCTACGCGCAGGCGCGCCCCGGGAGGCTCGGTCATCTGCCCATAGATCAGCGCGGCTTTGGATTCTGCAGGCTTCCCCGGCTTGATGACACCGGATTCCGTCATCTCCAGCCACAGATCGTTGCCTTCGCGGGTGCGCTCACCGACGCCCGCAAATACGGAGAAGCCGCCATGGTTCTTGGCGACGTTATTGATCAACTCCATGATGACGACGGTCTTGCCCACGCCCGCGCCACCGAACAAGCCGATCTTGCCGCCCTTTAAGAATGGTTGGATGAGGTCGACGACTTTCACGCCGGTCTCAAACATTTCCGCGGTGGTGGCCTGCTCGTCGAAGGCGGGAGCCAGACGATGAATCGGCATTCTTTCCTTGTACTCGATCGGACCAAGCTGGTCGACCGGCTCGCCGATCACGTTCATCACACGCCCCAGCGTGCCGCGGCCCACGGGAACTGAAATGGGGCCGCCCTGATCGATGGCATTCATGCCGCGCACCATGCCGTCGGTGGCCGACATGGCGATACAGCGTACGCGGCCTTCGCCAAGGTGCTGTTGGACTTCGAGAATTACGCTGATGGGATTGGGCACGGTGAAACCGTCGCTGACGACTTTCACTGCCTGATAGATGGGCGGCAACTTCCCTTCGGGAAACTGCACGTCGACAGCCGGCCCCGCGATTTGAATAACATGTCCGATATTTTCAGCCATATGTTTTCCGTCTCTACAGCAATTAGCATTTGGCAGTTAGCATCTAGCACGTTCAACGTTCTGTTTGCGCCGCTAAAATCACGGATAGCTACATGCCAAGTGCCAATTGCTAGGTGCTTTCCTACATTGCCGCCGCGCCGCTGACAATCTCGATGATTTCTTTCGTAATCTTCGCCTGGCGCGCCCGGTTCATCACTAATGTCAGAGAATCGATCATGTCGGTGGCGTTGTTGGTAGCCGAATCCATCGCGGTCATGCGGGCTGCGTGCTCGGCCGCCACGGACTCCATCAGCGCCCGGAAAATCTGAATCGCCACATACTTCGGCAACAACGCCCGGAACAGCTCTTCCGGCGGCTGCTCATAGATGTAATCTACCTGCGCCGTACCAAATTGTGCCGCGGCCTGTTCCGCCGCGGAGTCGCCTCCTCGCATGCCTACACCCGCGCTGATCGCCGCTTCTTTCGCCTTCTTCTTTTCTTCCTCCGTCATTTCTTCCGCCAGCCGCACTGCCGGCTCGCCGATCGTCTCAATGGGAAGAATCTGTTCCACGATGAGCCGCTGCGCAATCACCGATTTGAATTCGTTGAACGCAATATAAACCGCATCGATTTCTTCCCGCTCATAGCGGGCAATCGCGCTCTCGGCCAGCCTGCGGGCCTGCGCGAACTCCACCTTGCCGAGAATGCCGGCGTGCTCTCCGGTGATCTGTATCTCCGCGGTGCGGACCGCGGCCTCAGCTTCCCTGTCGAGCGACTCTTCGGGCTCAGCCAAGCTCAGCGTCTGCACCCCCGCCGCGGGATAGCGCCGCTTCAGAAAATCGCGGCCCTTGCGGCCCACGGCTTCGATGTCGACATTCTTCCCCGCTTTCGACTCCAGAAATCGCAGCGCCGCCTTATTGATGTTGGCGTTGAACCCGCCCGCCAGGCCCTTGTCGCCAGTAACAACGATCAGCAGCAGATTCTTTTCCGGGCGCTGCGCCAGCAAGGGATGCTTGGGCTCACCGGTTTCCGGATCGTAAATCTCCGCCCGCGCCACCAGCGACTTCAGCACATTCGTCAACATCTGCGCATAGGGACGCGCCGCGAGCGCGCGCTCCTGCGCGCGGCGAAGCTTGGCCGCCGAGACCACTTTCATGGCCTTGGTGATCTGCCGCGTATTGATCACGCTGCGGATACGCCGCCGGATGTCGAGAATGTTAGGCATTGATCGTAGAGACGTAACTTGTTACGTCTCGCACTGCCACGGACGCCGTACAGTCGCCGCACGCAAGACGTAGCAAGCTACGTCTCTACGGCTACTTCGCTACCGCTTCCCTGCTCGCCACGAACTGCTGCTTCGCCTGCTTGATTACGTCGGTCAACTGCGCCTTCAGCGCATCATCTAGAATCTTTTTCTCCATGATCGTTCGCAGCAGGCCGGCGTTGGTAGCGTCCACGTATTCGTAAAGCTCTTTCTCAAAGTCGCGCACTTGATTGACCGGCAGATCATCGAGGAAGCCGCCGGTGCCGGCAAAGATAATCAGGATCTGCTTGGAGAACGGCAGCGGCGAAAACTGGTTCTGCTTCAGGAGCTCCACCAGCCGCTGTCCACGGCTCAACTGAGCCTGCGTAGCCTTGTCGAGATCGCTGCCGAACTGCGCAAACGCCGCCAGTTCGCGATACTGTGCCAGTTCCAGCTTCAAGGTTCCGGCGACCTGCCGCATGGCTTTGATCTGGGCGCTGCCACCCACGCGGCTCACCGACAATCCAACGTTCACCGCGGGACGCACACCCTGATTGAACAGGTCGGTTTCCAGATAAATCTGCCCGTCGGTAATCGAAATCACGTTAGTTGGAATGTAGGCGGAAACGTCGCCCGCCTGCGTTTCGATAATGGGCAGCGCGGTCAGGGATCCGCCGCCATTTTTGTCGCTCAGCTTGGCGGAGCGCTCCAGCAGCCGCGAGTGAAGGTAGAACACATCACCGGGATACGCTTCGCGCCCCGGCGGACGCCGCAACAGCAAAGAAATTTCGCGGTAGGAGGCTGCGTGCTTGGAGAGATCGTCGAAGATCACCAGCGCATGCCGTTTGGTATCGCGGAAGTACTCCCCAATGGCGCACGCCGCATAAGGCGAAATGTACTGCATGGGCGCGGGTTCCGACGCCGAGGCCGCCACAACAATCGTGTACTCCATTGCTC
>JBAVAV010000574.1:0-3458 GCA_049585895.1 Candidatus Sulfotelmatobacter sp.
ATGATCAAGGAGGTGGCCGAAGAAATCGGCGTGCATCCTTCCACGGTAAGCCGCGCCGTGGCCAATAAGTACGCCCACACTCCGCAGGGGGTGTTCGAGTTGCGCTACTTCTTCAGCGAGAGCGTGCAGGGGCCGGAGGGCGGCAATACGTCGTTGCTCATCCTCAAGCGCCGCGTCAAGAAGCTCATCGAAGAGGAAGATCCCGGCCGTCCGTTGACCGACGAGCAGATCACGCGGATCCTGCAATCGCAGGGCATCCAGGTCACGCGCCGCACCGTCGCCAAGTACCGTGAAGATATGCGCATCCCGAGCACGCACCAGCGCAGAGTAAAAAAGTAGCGCCGCCGTCCCGGCGGCTGTCGCGTGGGGCGTCCCGCCCACGCCCTGGCCGGCGGGATAACGCTGCGAGTTTCCAATGCAGTGCCCAATTTATCTCACCCACTAGATTTTCAGGAGGGGCGCTCATGAACGTGGAATACACGGGAAGACACTACGAAGTCACTCCCGCCATCCGCAAAGAAGTCGAAACCGGTCTCGCCAAACTCCGCAAAATCCTGGGCGACAGGTTTGAAGCTAAAGTCATCCTCACCGTTGAGAAGCACCGTCACAAAGCCGAAATCACGATCAGTCCGCGCAACGGTCCGATCGTCGGCTTCGCCCAGGCCAGGGACATGGCCACCGCCGTCAACGAAGCGCTCGATCATCTCGAGAAGCAGGCGGTGAAATACAAGACGCGTCGGCAATCCAAAAAGCGCTCAGCCCGCAAAAGCGAGGAAGTGAAGAAGTGGAACGGCAACTCCACCCGGGGAGATCTACAGGTCGGCTCGCAGCACGATGTGCAAACCGCCGTCGGCGCATCGGAGAAAACCGCCGTGCCGGTGATGGTGCACAAGTATCCCGCCATAGCCAAAACCACCGAAGTCCATCTGGTGCGCTCGGAAGATGCTGTCGCCATGCGCCCCATGACCCTCGAAGAGGCCATCAAGGAAGCTCACTTCCGCGACCGCGACGTCTTCGTCTTCCGCGATCCCAAAGGCAAGGTCATGATCCTCCACCGCACCAGAGACGGCAAGATGGAACTGATCGAAGCGCCCTAGGAGGCTTCGAGCGTTTTTCAAAAAATGCTGTGGGAGAGAGAAGCTTTGTTTGGGGGCAAGTCTGGCCGTCGAACCGCGGCGGATTTCCTGAGATCAGCGGTGCCAGGCCGGCACTGACGCTCGCGGGACATTCGCTCTGACTTGGCGAAAAACATTGCCGCTCGATCTAGTGATTCGCCTCGAACCCTAGATCGGCGAGTAACGACCAGCGGCTCATTCCGGTGCGGTTCACGGATGCACTTTGAACACGACCCCGCAGCCTTGGCTACAAGCGGCGAAGCTGCCCCCATCGATCGCCGTGCCATATAGGTTGCCCTTGGTGTCTGCGGCGAGCCCGGCAATCGGATTGCTCCCGTCGGTGCCGTTCGTAAAGTTATACAGAATCGTTTCAGTCCAGCCTGTACTTCCCGGAGTCAACTCGAAGACAGTGCCGTAGCCGGAGGTGCCCCCTCCACCCGTGGTGCCGTAAAGCTTACCTTTTAACGGGGCCAGCGTGGCATACGGATTCAGACCGTCGCCGCCCGAGCCGGTAAAGGAATGGAGCAGGGTGAACGCATACCCCTTGGTCTTCTTCACCATCTTGAACACCGTGCCACCGTTTACGGAGCCGCCGTACTCCGTCATCCCGTAGATGACATTCCCAAGCGGGCTCCCGGCCAGGGTCAGGTTGCCGTAGGACGGAAACGAACCGTCAGTGGTGCTACTACTGAAGCTGTGCAAGACCTTTTCCGTCCAGACTCCTCCGGACTGGCTGAGCTCGAAAACCGTGCCGTCGCTGTGGGCCCCGCCCGTATATGTCATTCCGTACAGATTCCCTTGTGAGTCCATCACTAGGCCACTCCGAGGCACTCCTCCATCGCTGCCGCCGGTGAATGTGTAGAGCACACTGAGCACACCCGAGCTGACCTCGTAGACGATACCGTTGCCCGACCCTCCAGCCACAGCGGTGCCGTAAAGATTGCCGCTCTTGTCCATGACCACTCCGGAAACGGGGCCAGCACCCTCACTACAGTTGAACGTGGCCAAATCGATCAGGGTTGAGCTGGAACTCTCCCACTCCCAAACCGCACCGCAGTCACCCGGGCCGCCGCCTGCGGTCGTGCCGTAGAGATTGCCCGACGAGTCCATGGCAACGGCCCCCTGGGGAACAAGACCGTCTTGCCCGCACGGCACTCCCTGGCCGAAGTCATGGAGCACGGTTTCGGTCCCACTGCTGCTCAGCTCGAACAGAGTACCCCCAGTTGTACCGTTGCAATCGATGCTGCCGCCGTCGCGGGTCGTGCCATAAATATTGCCGACAGCATCGCGCAGCAGGGTCCCAACATCCCAAGGGGCTGAGCCGTCGGTTGGATATCCCTGGAAGGTGTATATCACCTTGAAAGTAGGACCGCTCGCCCACGCCCCGATAGACAGCAACACCACCATGCAGAAAATTGCACCCGCTCCGAGTCGCATTGTACCCTCCATGTCGAGCGAGTCTGCCCCTTCAATAGACTTTTCTGGAAGTATTCCGGGGTAAAGTTGGGGTAAACTTGGGTGGTTCTTGCCAGGCATAAAAACTTTTCTTCCCCGGAATGTATTTCCTGGAGTATGCGGATGGAGCCACCATCCTCAGAAAACTCGGCTGCCAGTGTTCTTCATCGGGCCGATGTTCACGTCCAACAGGACGCGGCGGTACGGCGTGAACTTGAATGCCTGCTGGCCAGCCGCGCTCTTAGAGACTCGGATCATCTGAAGCGCTTTCTGCGCTACGTGGTTGAACACACCCTCGCCGGGGAGGCCGATCGACTCAAGGAATACCGGGTGGGAGTGGATGTGTTTGGCCGGCCGGCGTCGTTCGATCCGAAGGTGGATCCGGTCGTGAGGATGGCGGCGCGGCGGCTGCGAGCCAAGCTGCGTGAGCACTATGAGAACGGCGGACAAGGCGCTTTGCTTCGTATCGAGATCCCCAAGGGCGGCTACGCGGCTTGTTTTGTTGCCGCTGTCACGCCGGAGATTGCCGGGGGCGACGACCTCGCCGCGCGCAGTTCGGCGGGAAGCGCCGCCGGAAGGTTATCGGAGCGGAGATGGCTAGTCGGCGCGGGTGCCGTCGTGGCAGTGCTGGTGAGTGCCGTACTGGTGGCGGGAGGATTGTATTATCGCTCTCGACAGACGAAGCGCCTGACAGAAAAAGACACCATCGTTCTCGCCGATTTTGCCAACAGCACCGGCGATCCGTTGTTTGACGATACACTGAAGACCGCGCTCGTCATTTCCTTGCAGCAGTCGCCCTTCCTCAATGTGCTCTCCGACAGCCAAGTGACAAAGACGTTGCAGCAGATGACGCGTCCCGCCGGCACGAAACTTACCGCCGACATAACC
>JBAVAV010000575.1:0-3259 GCA_049585895.1 Candidatus Sulfotelmatobacter sp.
TGGCACGCTCACGGTGAGCATTGAAGTCTCCGGTGATGACTGGCAGGTGAGCTTTGCCGACACCGGAACCGGCATGACGGCGCAACAGACGGAGAAGATTTTTGAGCCGTTCCAATCGGGCTTCGAAGGCGGTACTGGCCTTGGTTTGGCCATTGTCTACCAGATCGTGCAGGCGCACGAGGGCAAAGTCTGGGCACGCTCCAAGGAAGGCCATGGAACCACTTTTGTCTTAAAGCTGCGGCAGTTCGGCGCGGAACGGACCGTCACCATGCCCGGGGCAGTTCCAACGAACCGGCTTGCCGCCGCGGCGGGAGGGAGGCGGCGTGGCTAACATCCTGGTTTGCGACGATGAGCGCTCGATCTGCGAAATGCTCGACATCGCCCTGCGCCGCGATGCGCACCGCGTGGAGACTGTTCAATCCGGTCAGGCTGCCAAGAACAAGATTGATGGCGCTCTCTACGACGTGATCATTACCGACATCAAAATGCCGAACATCGACGGCATCGAAGTCCTGCGCCATGCGCATCGCGTTTCTCCCGACTCGCAGGTGATCCTCATCACTGCCGTGGACGACTACGAAGCCGCCGTCGAAGCGGTGAAAGCCGGTGGCGCTTCCGACTACATTCGCAAGAGTCCGGGGCTGGTCGACGAAATCAAGCTGGCCATCAACCGTGTCCTCGAAAAGCTTGTATTGAGCAAGCAGAACTTTGCCTTGCGCCGCGATGCTGCCGGACGCAACTCGCTCGACAACATCATCGGCTCCAGTCCCACCATGGACAAACTGAAGCAGACTTTGCGCACGGTCGCTTCCACCGCCAGCACGGTTCTGATTCATGGCGAGAGCGGCACCGGTAAAGAGCTTGTAGCCCGGGCGGTGCACATCTGCTCGCCGCGGGCCACCGAACCCTTCGTGTCGGTAAATTGCGGCGCTTTCCCGGAAACTCTATTGGAGAGTGAACTCTTCGGCTATGTGAAAGGAGCATTTACCGGGGCCAATCAAAACAAGCGTGGGTTGTTTGAAGTGGCCGACGGCGGCACCATCTTTCTCGACGAAATCAGCGAGATGACGCTGGCCATGCAGGTAAAACTGCTGCGTGTGCTGCAGGAGCGTACGGTCCGTCCGGTCGGCGGCACCAGCGAAATCTCCATTGATGTACGCGTGATCGCCGCCACCAATCGGGACCTCGACAAGGCGGTGGCGGAAAATCTGTTCCGCGAAGATCTCTACTATCGTCTTAACGTGATTCCCGTTCGCGTGCCGCCTCTGCGGGAGCGCCGCGAAGACATTCCTCTTCTGGTCAATCATTTTCTCAAGAAATACGCCGCTGCCGCCGGCCGAAGCATTTTACGCGTAGACAAAAACTCTCTGGATACTCTTTGCGGATATGAGTGGCCGGGCAACGTTCGGCAGTTGGAAAATACTGTCGAGCGGGCGGTGGCTCTCGAAACCACCGATGAGTTGCACGTCGAGTTACCGGTGGAACGATCGAAAGCCCGCGCCGCTGCTGCCGCCGCGGGCGCTGGAGGCGCTCTCCTTGAAATTCCTCCTGGCGAAGTCTTGCCGGGAGGCGTTGGAATGGAAACTTACGTGGCGGGCATCGAGCGTTCGCTGCTGCAGAATGCGCTAGACCACAGCAATGGTGTACAGACCAAAGCCGCCGATCTGCTGGGCATCTCCTATCGTTCCTTCCGGCATTTGATGAAGAAGTACGAGCTGTAGCTCTCAGCTTTCAGCCATCAGCCATCAGTAA
Source organism: Candidatus Sulfotelmatobacter sp. (assembly GCA_049585895.1). Classification (GTDB taxonomy): domain Bacteria; phylum Acidobacteriota; class Terriglobia; order Terriglobales; family Acidobacteriaceae; genus Sulfotelmatobacter. Next base: position 1,753 of record JBAVAV010000575.1, read on the forward strand.
AAACGCCCCCGATGAGCAACCACCCTTTCACGGATCATTCTGTGGGAACTGAGAACTAAAGAGCGGAAAGCTCAAAGCTGATAGCTGACAGCTAGCTTTTTTTCAACTGCTGTTTCCACCCCAGCACTCGCGCCTTCGCGCCTTCAGCCTCGGCTTCGGGGATCATTCCTTTTTTCTGATACAGCACAGACAGGCTGGTATGGGCAAGAACGTCGTCGGGTTCCAGTTTCGCCAGGCGCTGAGCGACGGCAATCGCCTCATCGTAGCGTTGCAGATCCTGCAAGGCGCGCGCCAGTCCGTGCATGGCTTCCGTGAATGCGGGGTCCGCGGCAATAGATTCCTGGTAAGCCGTAACCGCCGCTTCCAGCTTTCCGTCCGCCATCAAATCGAGCGCGGCATAATAGCGGTCTTCGGCCTTCTGGCGCACGTTTGAGTCGGGCATCAAAGGACTGTCCCCGGCAGAGAATGGATTTTAGCAGATTCATGTGGAGTGACCCGCCCCCTCCGGCAGCTCAGGGGCAGGCTCTCGGCCGTCCAGCGGGCGCAACCCGTCCTTTCTTTCATGTACCAAGGCCGCCGCTGCGATTATCATGGCCCTGTGCGCTACACCTTTCGCTATCTCTGGAATGCGACCAAAGGCCATCGTCTGGCCCCGTGGCGCAGCCCTTATCTGTTGTGGCGCATTGAGACCTACTGCGGGGTCAAGATGACGCAGATCGGCTTCCTGGAATTCTGGGAATTCGTCTGGCGCGAGCGGGGCAATCTCTGGCGATTTCTCAAGTGGACTGGCGAGATGGAGCGCTATGTCCATCCCAAGCCGAAGAGTTCATAGGAATCCCTTGGAAAGTCCGATCGCGAGGAGAAGAGCTTGCAGGACTACTATGCGCCTTTTCCCGCCGCTGCGGCGCCGCCCAACACAACGGTGATCTCGCTGCCTTTGCCGGCGCCCGCAATCTGAGCCGCGGCTCCGCGATTGGACGCAATCTCGAGAAATCCCATGCTGCCTACGATCCCGAAAACCTCACCGGGTGCGCCTTCCGCGTAGGCGCGCAGCATTTCAGTGACTTCGCGGTTGCCCACCAGTATCTTGAATTCCGTGGGCTCGGTGGCGAATAAGCCGGGAGCGTCCTGCGCCGTGATGTTGGTGAGCAGATTTCCGAAACGATCCACCTTCAGGACGACGGCGCGAATCCGATTTTCATCCACAACTTTGGGTTTGGGAGCGGAAAAGCGCACGTAGTCGTCCACCTCATCACCAAATTTAACGGTGTCGACCTTCTTGGCGAGGTAGGCTGCAACCGGAGAAAAAATGTCGCGCGCGTGAAAGGTGTTGCTTACAGGCTGCAGGAAGTAGTGCTCGGAAGTGATATGGCGCACATGCATGCGATCTTCCTGCGCATACACCAGCGAGAGCACGCCATTGTCCGGAGCAACAAAGTGATACTTGTCGCTGGAGGCCACGATTGGCCGCCGGGCGGTTCCGACCCCGGGGTCCACGACCACCACG
>JBAVAV010000576.1:0-5834 GCA_049585895.1 Candidatus Sulfotelmatobacter sp.
GTACAACGGCGACCGCAGTACAGTGTTCGGAAATCATGTTCAGTTCGGTAACGGCAAAGCTGTTCTCCGCGGCACCGGAACTCACCGCCCCACTTGCCTTGTGCCCGATGAGCTTTACGTCATGGCCCAGATGCGGCTTGAGATCAACACTGCTGGTAGTGAGTTTGAAAATATGGCCAGTATTGTCTTCCGTAATTGTGTAGTTACCGGCAGAGCCACCCAGGCAACCCTTAATGTTGATCTGGTCTGTGTTGCGGCTCGCCGCGGGAGTCTGTGCAAACCCCAGCGCGACCAGCAGGGCCGGTGCAACGATCAGCAGGAATACTCTCTTCATTGGAATCCTCCGAGGAGTCTCGCCTTGCGGCGGTCTGAAATTCCGCCATGGGATTTGATGTGCTTTCGATTCTGATGTCGAACCCTCGGGGCTTTCGGGTTCCGGCCTGAGAACTTGGAGCGTCCAGGTGAAACAACACAACCTTATTCGGTAAGAATCTGGCCGTCTGTTCCAAACCGCTCACATTTCGAGAGAGGCGAACCGCACATCCGTCGGACTCTTCCTGATTATGCTCGGCGAACTTCTTCCAGCATTGCGGGATCGATATTGCCGCCGCTGATGATGGCGACGTTTAGCTTTGTCTGCGGCAGTTGGTCGCGATGAAAGAGGAATCCGGCGACGGCCACGGCGCCGCTGGGCTCGGCCACGGTCTCGGGATTCGACGCCAGCAATCGGACCGCCTCGCGAATTTCGTCTTCGGTTACGGTGATGATGTCGTCGACGAATTTCTGGATGTGCTCGAAGTTGATGGGGCCGATGCTTTGCGTGCGCAGGCCGTCGGCGATGCTGCGCGAGACCTGTTCGGCAGGGAACTGAACGATCTTTCCGGCGCGGAAACTGGCCTGGGCGTCGGCTGCGAGTTCGGGCTCCACGCCGATTACTTTGGTTGAGGGATGGCTGAGCTTGATGGCTGCGGCTATGCCGCTGATCATGCCGCCTCCGCCGACGGGCGCGAGAAAGGTTTCAACCTCCGGCAGGTCTTCGAGAATCTCCAGTCCCATGGTGCCCTGGCCGGCGATGATCTGCTCGTCATTGTAGGGCGGGACAATTATGTATCCGTGCTGGGCTGCGAGTTGTTCGGCTTTGAGTTGGCGCTCGGCGCTGGCGGGACCTACGAATACGATTTCCGCGCCCAGTGCGGCTGTGGCCTCGCGCTTGATGGCGGGAGCGTTGTTTGGCATGACGATGACCGCCTTCACGCCTAACGCGCGCGCGGCGTAGGCGACTCCCTGGCCGTGGTTGCCGCTGGAGTAGGTGATGACGCCGCGCTTGCGGTCTTGGTCCGATAGCTGGGCAATCTTGTTGTAGGCTCCGCGAAGTTTGAAGGCGCCGATGGGTTGCTGATTTTCAGGCTTGAGGAAGAGCTGGCGTGGGTCTTCGACGCAGAGCGGGAATTTGATCAAGCTGGTACGGGTGGCTATGGCGGCGAGGCGGGCTTGGGCAGAGCGGATGTGGGAAAGAGTGACCATGCCAGTTCGCTTCATTATTACTGATCGAGTTGACACGAGGTTTTTATGGTTGACATCATGATGCTAACAATATTAGCATCATGATGTGCGGACTACTCTTACACTCGATGACGATGTCGCTGCTATGTTAAGCAAGGAAGCCCGCAACTCCGGGGAACCGTTCAAGCAGGTGGTGAACCGGTTCTTGCGGTTGGGTTTGACTGCACCGAAGCAGCCGCTACGGAAGCCGTTCAAAGTGAAGCCCTGGAATTTAAACCTGCCTCCGTTCGAAAAAGTCGAGGAGTTGCTGGAATATCTCGAAGGACCGGACCATCGGTGATCGTCGTCGACGCCAACCTGCTGATCTATTCCTACGATTTGAATTCGCCCGACCATAAAAAGAGCGTGACCTGGCTGGAAAGGATACTGTCTGGGCAGGAAACCGTTGGGTTACCCTGGCAGAGCATATCAGCCTTTTTACGAATCGTTACCAATCGACGGCTGTCCGGCGTACGCGTGGATGTGGACGAAGCCGTCGAGACTGTGGAAAGGTGGCTGCAGCAACCGCACGTGCAGGTCCTTATGCCCGGTGACCGGCATTGGTCGGTGCTGAAGCGAGCGATCCTAGAGGGCCGGGCCTCGGGGCCGTTGGTCAGTGACGCCGAGATCGCGGCGTTGACGATGGAATACGGTGGCGTGCTTCACACGGCGGATTGGGATTTTGCACGGTTTCCCGGGTTGCGGTGGGTGAACCCGCTGGGGTAGAGAATGAATGCTCTCCCTTGTAACTTATAGGCTACAATCAATCATGAAACGCAAGGCGAGCGTCTCGCACGATGAGGCCACGGTTCGTGACCTGCGCGAGAATCCGGAATTTGCCGCCCAATACCTGCGTGCTGCGTTGGAGGATGAGGACGAGCCGAGCGTGCTCCTGATCGCGCTGCGCCGCATCGCCGAGGCGCGAGGCGGCATTGCCAAGGTGGCCAAAGCTGCCGGCATCGAACGCGAGAGCTTGTACCGGGCGTTGTCCGCTCGCGGAAATCCTCGGCTTTCCACGCTGGTTGCTGTGACGAGGGCGGTGGGATTGAAACTTACGGTGGAGGCGGCTCAATAGCAGTCGGGATCCCAATGCCGTACGTCCCTGGGCTTGAGGATCGGTTTTACGTCGCGCTTGCCCTGCCAGAAGAGCGATGATCTCGATCTCTACCACCGTCGCTCAGCGGACTAGATTTCCAATATGACCGGCATGATCAGCGGCCTTCGCTGCGTCTGCTTGGAGATATAACGCTTCAAATCGGCGCGGATTTTTTCTTTGATCACGCCGTAGTCGGCTTTTTCTTCCGCGCTGGACTGCGCCAGGGTGTCAATCACGATCTGGCGCGCGCCGTCCATCAGGCCGTCTTCGCCGGGGTTGAAGCCGCGGGTCACGATTTCAGGGGAACTTTCTACTCTCCCCGAGAGCTTATTAATGGCGATGATGGGAAGGACAATGCCGTCTTCGCTGAGGTGACGGCGATCTTTGATAATCAAGTCTTCAACCACGTCGGTGCGATTGCCGGAATCGATGCAGACGCGGCCTACGTTGACGCGTCCGGCTTTGCGGGCGCCGAGTTCATCGAATTCGAGAACGTCGCCGCTTTCGATCAGCATGACTTTGCCGACCGAGCTGTGCATGGCGCCGGCCATTTCGGCATGAAGTTTCAGCTGACGGTACTCGCCGTGGATGGGAATGAAGTATTTCGGCTTGACCAGGTTGATGATCAGCTTGAGTTCTTCCTGGCAGGCATGGCCGCTGACGTGGACCGGGGGCGAAGTGCCGTCTTCGTAAATCACGTAAGCCTCGCGGCGGAAGAGGTGGTCGATCATGCGGTAGATGGTCTTTTCGTTGCCTGGGATGATGCGCGAAGAGAGCACCACCGTATCGCCTTTTTCAATTTTGGCGTGCTTGTGGTTATCGACGGCGGCGCGCGATAGGGCAGACATGGGTTCGCCCTGCGTGCCGCTGATCATCACGCAGACTTTTTCCGGAGGGAAATTTTTCATCTCACCGGGATTGATCACGAGGCCTTCGGGGATCTCGATGTAGCCGAGATCTTCGGCGATTTCCGACGAGTTATTCATGGACCGGCCGATGAAGGCGACTTTACGTCCGTGAGCGTGGGCCAGTTCGACCGCGAGCTTGATGCGGTGAATGGACGAAGAGAAGCAGGAAATGAACAGGCGGCGCTGTGTGTGCGCGAAGATTTCGTCGAACTTGCGGCGCACGGCGCGCTCGCTGGGGGTGTAACCCTTGCGCTCGACGTTGGTCGAATCCTGAAAAAGGGCCAGAACGCCGTTCTTGCCGTACTCCGCGAGAGAGTGGAGGTCGAAGAGTTTGTTGTCAGTGGGCGTGGGATCAACTTTGAAGTCGCCGGTGTGAATTACCACTCCGAGCGGCGTGTGAATGGCGAGGGCCACGCAATCGACCAGGCTGTGGGTGACGTGAATCGGATGAATGGTGAATGCTCCCGCCTGGAAACGCTCTCCTGGACGGATTTCGCGCAGGTCGGCGTCGTCGAGCAAGCCATGCTCGTCGAGTTTGTCTTCGACATAGGCGAGCGTAAACTCAGTGCCCCAGACGGGCACTTTGAGATCGGAGAGGATCCAGGGCAGGGCGCCAATGTGATCTTCGTGGCCGTGCGTGAGAATGATTCCGCGCACACGCTGGCGGTTTTCGGTGAGATAGGAAATGTCGGGGACAACGATGTCGACGCCGAGAAGTTCGGCTTCGGGGAACATGAGGCCGGCATCGATCACGATGATGTCTTCCCCATAGCGCATGGCCATGCAGTTCATACCGAACTCGCCGAGGCCGCCCAGTGGGATTATTTGCAGTTTTCCAGTTGCCATTGGAAGTAAAGATGATGCTAGCACAGGGGTGAACCGAGTACCGAGTTACGAGTGCCGAGTTGCGAGTGCTGACGACTTCGGTAAAGGATCAGCCGGAGCCGGAATTCATGAGTACGTCTCTGTGAACTTTGCGGCATTCTTTGCGACCTCTGCGGTTAAAAGCTCTTAACCGCAAAGGCCGCGAAGGGTTCGCAAAGTTCGCAAAGACCTGTTATCAGAACTTCTTCTTCTGGCTGGTTTTTCGCGCTGGGCTGGGCTAAGGTTGAGAAGATGCCTAATTCTGAACGCAAATCATTGGAACGCAAGTCATCGGATCGCAAGTCGTGGCTGCGGCTGGGCGTAGAGAAGACTCTGATCAAGGGTTTGACGCGGGCTTACTCCACGGTTCAGGTCGATCCTGAGAAATTTCTTTTGCAGTTGCGTGCGGCCTATCGTTTGCCGATCAGCGGTTACCATGGAATTTATTCGCTGGAAGTCGGGGAACTGGATGTGGTGGCGGATTCCATCATCCGCAGCGGCATGAAACTGGCGGCCGCGGAAGGCGCGGGCTTTGGGCTTGGAGGATTGATCACGATTTTTCCCGATCTTGGGATTCTCTCGGCCATTACCATGCGCACGATTCAGAAGCTGAGCCTGCTTTATGGTTTCCAGTTCAACACCGACGACGAAATTGCGGAGTTGTGGATTGCGGCCGCCAGCGCCGCGGGCGTGGACATCAGCCGCGAGCTGCTGGAAAAGGAAGTGGTCAACAAGTTTGTGCCGCGCGTGATCCAGCGCATCGCTGCCCGGGCCAGCGCAGAAGTGGTGGAGAAGTGGGCGGGACGGGTGATTCCGCTGACCAGTTCCGCGATTGGAGCTGCGCTGAACTATTTCTTCGTGCGCGCCTGGGGCGAGCGCGCCAAAGCTCACTTCCGGCAAAGGCATCTGCTCTTGCGACAAGGGGTGCATGAGGCCTCGCTGTCTGCAGGAAGTCTTCCGGCGCAGACCGGATAGACGTCAGATTCTTTTGTCTTGCCGGTGTTGGCCCTGTGGGATACTAGAAAATAACGAATGCTGACCTTCCTTTGTTCGGCCATTCTTTTTGATCTTGATGGGGTTCTTGTCGATTCCACCGCGGCGGTGGACCGGGAGTGGCGTGCCTGGGCCCGCGAACAGGGAGTCGATGAAGAAAAAGTAATCGCCATTGCTCATGGCGTGCGTACGATTGAAGTGATTCGCGCTGTGGCCCCGCATCTTGACGCTGAGGCGGAGGTCCGTCGGCTGGAAAGCCGCGAGGCCGACCATCAGGAGGGTGTGGCTGTGATGCCGGGCGCGGCGGAACTTGTGCGGGCGGTTCCTGATGGGCGTTGGTGCGTGGTCACGTCTGGCACTCACCTCTTGGCGGCGGCGCGATTGCGTTGGGCAGGCATTCCGGTTCCCAAGGTGATGATCACGGCGGATGA
>JBAVAV010000577.1:0-9833 GCA_049585895.1 Candidatus Sulfotelmatobacter sp.
GCTGAAACCCAGGATGAAAATCACAGCCTATAATCAGCATGACGTTGGCTCCTCTCACGAGCCTTGGTCGTGTTCATCGCATACCAATCTACTCGCTGCGATGAGCCAACGTCGTTATGCAATCAAAACGCGGCGTACTTCAGCCGCGTGAGGGATCTCCCATAGATACGGGCCTGTGGGAGATCCTTCGTTCCGCCTGAAAGACGGCTGCACTCAGGATGACCCTGAACTATCGGCCGAAAGATTCAAATTGAGCCACCACCGGCTCGCTTCGGGGGACCGAATCGCTCCGGCGGTGCGCGGGAGAAGTTGGCGGAGGCTGGCCCTATGTACCAGTACCGGAGAGATTAATCACTTGCGGCTGGTATGAGGTGCTGTCCTGAATTGTGACCGTGCCAGATTTCGCGCCTGTCGTCTTCGGCGAGAAGGTTACGCTGATCGTGCAGTTTGCGCCTGGCGCTACCCTTGCGTTGCATGTCGATGTTACGCCGAATTGGGCCGTGACTTTCATGCTGGAGATGGTTAATGCCCTCTGGCCAGTGTTGGTCAGAGTGACCGTTCGCGGCGCGCTGGTGGTCCCGGTGGCCTGTTTGTCAAACTTCAGCGGCGTCGTCGGGGAAAGAGCCACCACACCAGTGTTCAGCAGCGCGATGACGCCGCCGGCCACATCATCCACCGTAACAACATCCGCCTTCCCATCGTTATTAAAATCGCCGGCGACGATAAACTTAGGGTCTCTCCCTGCGGGATAAAAGATTGCCGGTTGGAAGGTCCCGTCGCCATTTCCCTGAAACACGCTGGCGCCCGGAGGGTAGCCGAATCCCACACCAGGGATCGAAACCGCCAGGTCCAAAATCCCGTCTCCACTAAAATCCTTGGCGACCACCGAGGTTGGAAAATTGGCGGCGTAAAGCACCGGCTGTTGGAACGTACCGTCGCCGTTGCCCAGCAAGACTTCTACGCCGGGGTCGACCCCCACCGCCAAATCCGTTTTGTGGCCGCCCCGAAAGCTGCCCGCCACGATTGAATTTGGCGTTATCACCAGCTCATAAAAGCCGTTCGGCCTGAACGTCCCGTCGCCGTTGCCTAACAGAATGCTGACTTGGTTCGCCGTGCCGAACTGTCCGTTTACGGCGATATCCAGCTTCTTGTCATCTTCGAAGAAGCCAGCCGCCAGCGCAAGCCCGCCGACGTTATATGGGAGCGGGGTGGTCACCGCCGCCCTGAACGTACCGTCGCCGTTGCCCGGGAACACCGAGATGCAATCGCACGGGTGGCCTGTTATGGCAATGAGGTCAGGAACACCGTCACCGGTAAAATCTCCAGTCGCGATTGTGTACGATATGCCGTTCGCCGGATAGCCGACCGCGGCTTGGAAGGTGCCATCCCCGTTTCCCAGCATCACGAAAACATTATTGCTGAGAGAGTCGGTCACCGCCAAGTCGAGGATTCCGTTGCGTCTCAAGCTCGCCGCTGCCACAAAAAAGGGCTGCACGCCCACGTTGTAGGTCTGGCCAAGCCGGAAAGTGCCATCGCCTTTTCCCAACAGAACGCTCACCGTGCCGGTGGGAAGATAGCTCACCACAGCCATGTCGAGCTTGCCGTCGCGATCAAAGTCTCCGACCGCCGCCGAATAAGGCGCCTTGCCCGGCATCAAAAAGGCCCCGCGAGTTTCGAACTGCGGCCGCCAAAGTGGTGAGTGTCATTGACCACGCCACCGATAGCGCTATAGTTCGAACCATCGATCGAGCAGACAAGTCAACCCCCGGCACCAGCCTCCAAGACTAGCGCTGAAAGGCCACTCTTTCAAGGTGTTTGGCTCACTGCTAGTGGCTCAGTTTGAATCGTTCTCTTGAGAGGGGTCCTTCCGAAACGCGGCGTACTTCCGCCGCGTGAGAGCCTGCCCTGAGCTTGCCGAAGGGGATCTCCCATAGATATGGCCAGTGCGAGATTCTCTCTTCCGCCTGAAAGACGGCTGCACTCAAGATGGCCCGCGGCCATCTGCCGAAATTTAAATTCACCCACCACCGGCTCACTGGAGAACCGAATCGCTGCCCTGCGACGCGGGCGCCCCTTCGTTTTTTGAAGAATCGGATTCCGTGCCCTATCCAGCTCGGCTTCTCCGATTCCGAAATCGCATGCACCGAAAATCCACAGGCTATGTGATATCTGCCTTGACCTCGATTCGCAATCAGTCCATCATAATCAAGGCGGAGCGATCCGTAAGCGCCGAGGCAATGTGGGGCGCAAGTCCTTTGCTTTCTAGATTTTGACCTCTAAGTTCTTTGACATTTGTATTTTGCGGGGAATTTCCCTCTAACGGCTAATATATACTAGACGCACGTTGCAAGTTCTGTCATCATGGGCTTGCGATGCAGTCTTTCTCATCCACAAACAGCGCCAGCCTTATGATGGCCGCAAGGCTTGGAGAAGTGCGCTATGGATGATGGACAGGTGCGCCCCGTGCGTAAGTTTCTCTACCACCTCATCATCTTGGCTGGAGCCTTGGCCTGCGTTCTTGTATGGCTCAAAATCGAGCCGAAAGACTTGTGGGGGTGGCATTTGTCGGTAACACTTCCCCACTGGATGTGGCTTGCGGCAGCGACTGTACTGTTCTTGGTCGGAATAACATCATCCGGCTATAGCCTTTACCGATCACTGCGAGCCGCAAAACAACCCTCGAAACTGATAATTCATTGGGCAAATTACCGGGCCTTGCCTGACGGCGGTGACACATATGATGTAGCGGACTTTTTGCGACTGATTATCTGCGGGGACAGCCTTGTCCTTGATATTGAGAACCACAACTTTGCGATTGGCGGTAAGAACTTCGTGCCGCACGATCCGCTGGCGTTCAAGCCAAAACGACTTAAACTCATGTATTCGTATGCTGGCGGACTGGCCACCACCATAGTGCGATACGAGCATGATCGCTTGGTGCTGCCCGAAGATTCTGAGATTAAAAGAGCGACAGCCGAAATCGATCGGGCAAGACAAAGCTTAGAAACAGAGAGAGCAGCAACAGTGCTGTCCCCTCTCCAACAAAAACTGTTCGTTGCGGCTAACCAATTCAAGAAAGAGGCCCTTGCCTTTATGAAGGCGAATCCCAAGCCGGAATATAGTCGCCCAAGTGATGAAGCAGTTCAAGCAATGACTGAAACACTCGCGTGGAAAAAGAAATTTGCCGGGTGGTATCGCAGCACTTTCGCACAGCGACTTCAAACGGTGTACGACGAACTAGTTGCAAACGGCATTAACGATCGTCAGTTAGAAACGGCATTTACAGGCATGAGCAACATTGATCCCAGCCCAGGAAATGTCGCTCTGATAACTAATAAGCTTAGAATGTTGGCACTGCAACTAGAGGAATGAATGAAGCAACTGGAATACATTGAAGGGCGAAAGGCCGCAGAGAATTTTGAAGAGGGAATGAAAGCCCTCTTCAAAATTCCCAAAGGTGAAGTTGTAAAGGCCGAGAAGAAGAAACAAAAGGCTTCTCGCGCTTCGCGCCTACAGAAACCAAAGCTTTCCGACAAGGACTAGAAGGGAACTTGCGCTTCCCCCGCCCTTGTCGATACGTGGCGCGGCGATTCGTTTTTGCCTGTAAGTTCGGCGTAGGTTAAACGGCGTCCGGCAACTTGTGACATGGCGCGTGCGAAGCGATCCGAGTCCGTCAGCTTGCGGTCACCGTCTTTACGATTGTTGTAACGGAACACTTGCTCGTCAACGTAACGGAATAAATGAAAAGGCTCGACAGCGACGTAGGTTCCCTTAAGGCCGCGCTTCAACAGCGACCAGAAATTCTCAAGGCCGTTCGTGTGAACACGGCCACGGACGTATTGCTCGGAATGGTTAATCACGTCATGCACGAAGCGCCAGTTCATCCCGCCTTCATATCCCACGGCGTCATCGGTGTAGACCTTCGTTCCATACTTAACATGCTTGAGAATTTCGTTCTGCAATGTCTCGCGCTTTACATCTGGAACGACCGTAGCGCGAATCTGCCGAAGGTTGCGGTCAAGGATTCCCTGCACGATGGTCTTTCCGCAGTGGATCCCGCCTTGCTGCACAAGGCGCAACTTGCGGCCTTTGTGCATGTTCTTTGTGAGTCCGCCCACAAAGGTTTCGTCCGCTTCGACTTCGGAGTCCGGGCCGCCGATCTTCGTGGTGGAACCGAACGTCCGGTTGTGCAGAGCCGTGCGAAGGCGTTGCAGCATGAACCATGCCGACTTCTGAGTGATTCCCAGAGTGCTGCCAATCTCCACACTGCTAACGCCATTCTTGCAATTGACCAGCATCCAAAACGCCGTCATCCACTTGTCAAGGCCAAGTGCGGAATCCTCAAAGATCGTGTTCACTTTCAGGGTGAATTGCCGATTGCATCCACGGCAGAGCCAAAGCCTAGCTGTCCCGCTTTTCGTCTTGCGTCGGACATGGTAGTTCGCGTCCGAACTGCAACGCGGGCAGATGACTTTGCCATCCGGCCAACGCAGCTTGACGGCGTAATCGAAGGCGCGGTCGGGATCGGAGAAGTAAACGATGGCCTCTTGTAAGGTACGTGGCGTTTTCATGCCACAAATGTACGCTTTTTCGTCGCGTGTGTCAAGTATATATTTGCCCCTCTAACCTGATGATTCCAGAGATTCAAGGGGCGGAGGGGGATACCCGGTAGCACGCGGGCCAATCGCAATCTTTCCCAAATCAAACCAGGAAGCGAACCAACAGCCTCTTATCCAATCGAAGGCCGAGAATTATTTGGAAGGTGAAATCCACAGCCCGTCGGCTGGGAGAGCAAGGCTGGCCACCGGCCGGGAGGTGCCAGTACTGGAGAGATAAATGGCTTGCGCCTCGAAAGGGATCAGGAAAGCAATCCATCTCACGTCGTCTCAGAGGAAACGGGCCGCACGTCTACGGGTCGGTTACCACCCAATATCCCGGCGTGGCGAAGGTCACTGACGCGACCGGCTGCGTAAGAACGCCAGTCGAACTGACGCTGAGTGCTGCCAATTGCGTCACCGTTGTGCTGCCGTTTGTGACGCTGCTGTAGGCAAATAAGTTCGCGCCGCTTTGATCGAACTGGCCCCAATGGCCACTCGCGATGCCACTAAAGGGTGACCCGGCAATGGTAGTCAACGCACCAGTCGAAGCGTTAATCTGGAAACCTTCGATCGGATTGTAGCCTGTGTCGGTATCGTTGATGCTGAACGAGTAAACGAATTCCCCGCCGCTGGAAGCGGGCTGAACTGCAATGTTGAATGGTGAGTGGACCGTGGCAAACGGTGATCCGGTCACCGCTGAAATGGCTCCCGCATTCGCGCCGCTGGGCTGAATGCTAAAGACGTACAAGTGATCGTCATCCGATCCACTGAAAAATGCCACATTGCCGGTCGTGCCAATCAGATAATTCCCGCTGGCATCTCCCTGCAACTGCCACATGGGAAATGCGAAGGGACTGCCTGGCACCGCCGCCAACGCTCCCGTACTGGCGTTGATGGCATAGGCCAGCACTTCTGTACCCGTGTGACTGCTACTAACATTTTCGGTCACATAGAGGTATTTACCCAGGCCATCGGTGGTCAGATTTCCCGGTTCGACCGGCGTCGCAAAAGGAGATCCAGTGATTGCTGTTAGCGCACCCGTGGTGCTGATCTGGAAAACCAGAATTTCGTTGGCGAATGTATTCGACACGAACAGCAGCGTGCCGGCGGGATTGGTCGCCAGGTTGTATTGGTTGAAGGCCACAGGGGGCGTACTCAGTGTCAGGGTCGCCGGAAAACCGTTCAAAAGCGTCAGAGCGCCGCTGGAGTCCACGGACCACCCATAAATCACATTCTCCAACTGAAAAACTGTGTACACAAACTTCTTTTGCGCGATTACCATGCCTGCGCCCGGATCATTGAGCGGAATCACCGGTGCGGTAATGCCGGAGGTCAACTGAAACGTTCCCGCCGTCGCATTCAGGGAGTAGCCATCGATTGTGCCGCTCTGGTCCACGGCGAATGCAAATGCAGTGGCGCTGCCACCGCCACCACCGCCGCCTCCGCCCCCGCCGCCGCCAATTCCCGATCCCGACGGCGTGCACGTGGAAGCGCCAAACGTGACGCGGCACCCGTACGAACCGCCGCAATCGGCAAGGAACATCGTCGCCAGCAGCGTGAGCAAAGCGATCAACACTCGAGCTCTTAGCGTCATGAACTACCTCCGACCTCATTGCTTATGCGGACAGTCTTACTGCGGACAGTCAAAGGGAATCGCGAGTGCAGCCCGACCGTCCGCTGTTCCCTTGCGCGTCCGCAGCACTCGGGCGCTGGGACGGTGCGAGGGAGCATGAAAATACTCTTACCCAATGGCGATACTAGGCGGAAGGTAACGTAGTGGCAACGTTACGAATGTCACTGGCCGCCGGTCCAAAGTGGTGGATGGACGGTTACCCCGTCGCGTTGCGATGAGCGCTCTGCAGCCAGCAGCAGGCGATTCAGCCGATCACGACAAACCCAATCAATGCTTGGGACTACAAAGACTGACTCCAAAAAAAACGCTCATGACGATGGGTGGTGAACGATGGTTTGCATAGTAACCACACATTTATCTTGCTTGAAAAATTAGAAGCTGCCAACATTCGACTTGAAGTCAGCGGAGGATTTTTCAAGTGAAACTTACAACCATTCTGGCCGCAGTTCTCGCCGCTCTGGCGCTCATCTTAAGTGGATGTGGCACTTCGGACAGTTTAGAGTCGGTAACACTCTCGTCTTCAGCAGCCTCCAGCGGCGGCTTCTTCAACCTCGCCGGCGAAGGTGGAACGCTTCAGCTGAAAGCCAATGCCAACTACACCAGCGGCAAATCTGTCGACGTAACAAACTTTGTGACTTACACGGTGACGCCGCAAGGCGCCGACGAAAACGGGGCTGCACTGCCACCTCCGCCGAATACTGTAACGATAAGTCCGACCGGTTTGATGACCGCTGTAACGCCTTTCGCTTGCACCTGGACGGACGACCCTCCCGGGTTTACGCCGCCCAGTTGGCTTCTGACCGGCTCCTACCAGATCGTTGCGACCTACAGAAATCTGGATTCGCAGCCTGTGTTTGTCGGAGTGGGTTCGGCGTCCGGCAACGGCCCAGGAGGCACCTGCGGTCCTTCGTAGCCAAGGTTTGAGGCCTGGCTCCCAACGAGCTTGGCTCAACCATAACGTTCCGCTCTCTTCACTGCTTACCCGCCGCCGATGGCGGGGTAAACGTTTTGAGCAACAGACAGCACGCCAGAGCCAGACACTCCCTCTCGCCGGTTGGAGACCCAACTCCTTGACGGTTGTCGAACCGCCGCAATTAGCAAGGAACATTGTCGCCAGTACAGCTGCCGCGTCACGTTTGGCGCTTCCACGTGAGCTTGCTGCGAGGACGCAAGGGTTGATGCCCTAAGCGGAGACAGTCAAAGGGCATCGCGAGTGCAGCCCGACCGCCCGCTATTTCCCCTGCGCGTCCGCAGTACTCCGGCGCTGGCACGGTGGAATACAGTTTCCTCCGCGCTCTGGCGAGGATCTACCCGGTCTTGCCTCCGATCGAGGCCTCGAACTGCACAAATTACGTCACCTCGACTTCGACGTTCTAATCCCTCACCGCCCGCTCCCAAGGCGCCCGCCTCATTACGACCAATCGGAGAGATTTTGAGCTAATCAGCAGTTATTGCGAGATCAAACTGGAAGTTAGGTGAGATCCCTCCAGCCGGAGCCTTCCGATTTTCCCCGTGCCTTCGTATTCGCCGCCGATCGGTATGCAAGTTGTTGCATATTGACAGGTCGCATATGTAGCGCTACAGTCAGGGTCCGCAGTACTTCCTTTCGAAATCGAAACAGTTCCCTGCCAATACCAGCCAAGCCAAGGAGGCTTCCTTTGAAACGTATCTCTCCCGTTGTCGTTCTCCCACTTGTCACACTGTTGCTGCTCTCGCTGGGAACTTTCGCGAGTGCTCAGACCAACAACTCACCTTTGGAAAAATCGCCGGTATCGACTAGCGTACTCATGGCACGTGCAATTCGCGCCGGCAAAGTTAGCCTGAGTGGATCCGCTTCCGAAAGCACCACTCTCCCTCCTATTACGTGCAGTCCCCTGCCTTGCGTTTTACCGAATGAAAATGTTTCGCAGAGTTCGGTATTGGCAAACGAAACTCCTGTCGTTGTTAATCCCCGTAACCCTCAACAAATCTTAGCAGGCGCGAACGATTACAGCTGTGGCAGCCTTACGGGCTTTTACGCTTCCAGCGATGGCGGCACCACATGGGCGCGCACTTGCATTGGCGTAATAGCGGGTGACTCTGGTGATGGGGATCCCGGCGTCGGCTATGATCTCCATGGAACTGCTTATATCAGCGGAATCGATGCGAGCAGCGGAATTGTCTTCGAAAAGTCTACCGATCACGGCGTGACCTGGAGCGCACCGGCGGTGGCTGTTTCGCCTCTTTTTGCGGGAGGTCTAGCAGACAAGCCGTGGTTGCAGATCGATACCAATTCAGCAAGTCCGCACGCAAATTCGTTGTACTTCTCCGTGACCCAGTTTGACGCTAACTCAAACTCGCAGATTTCGGTATCGCATTCGAATAACGGCGGCTCTACTTGGACCCGCAAAACCGTCGACACGGAGCAACTCTTTCCCAACGTTGACCAGTTCACCGACATCGCCACTGGGAAGGACGGCACTGTGTATCTCACCTGGATACGCTGCACCGCTAACGGGCCAAGCGGCGATTGCGGAGGTACGACTGCAAGCATCATGTTCTCCAAGTCCACGGATGGGGGAAATACCTGGAGTGCAGCCGCTGCTATCTTCAGCGCCAGCTTGGCGCCCGATCCCGGCGCTTGCTGTTTCTACGGGGCCCTGCCTAATACGTCTGAGCGTGTGAGCGACATCCCCGTAGTCGCTATTGACACCAGCACCGGTGCTCACGCCGGCAACCTATATGTCACCTACTACAACTGGACGGGCACATTCATGAAGGTGTACGTCGCAACTTCGACAAATGGTGGATCCACCTGGACGAAAAAACCAGTTGCACCTGCGACCGCCACGCATGACCAATTTTTCCCCTGGCTCAACGTAAATCGCGCTGGACTCGTAGGCGTGAGTTGGCTCGATCGGCGCAACGATCCGGCTAACGTCAACTACGAAGCATTTGCCTCGTTTTCTCCCAGTGGTGGTAATTCATTCTCAACGAATCAAGATCTCTCGGCGGCGCCGTCAAATCCGTTTAACGATGGCTTCGGCGGGTTCTTCATTGGCGATTACACTGGGAATGCTTGGGCAATTGGCTCGGAGTCTACCCTCTACGTGACCTACACAGACACGACCACCGGCATTGATCAGGATTTCCTTGCCGGATACGAGCACTAGATTTAAGGATTTGTGTTCCGCTATGACAAGCCCGTTGGCTGCGGCCAACGGGCTTTCTTTTGGCGCGGGCCCCATCCTTCCGCGTTCTTTCGGCTGACGACCACATACCGAACCTTAAAACCGGGATCTTTTCTTTTGCCGCACGTGAGCCGCGGCGCCGCGATACAACCCGCCGTGATACAACCAAAGAGACGGTTACCCCAACCGTCCGGAGCATTCACCGATGTCTTCCTCGTCCACCGCAAAACACGGCGGCAGCGGCGCACCCAGTGACCAGCCCACGGTCCCCGAGCCTTCATTCGCCGAGCGCGCGCGCACGTTGCTGCACCTGGGCCGCATCGGCAGCCTTTCGACGCTCTCGCGCAAGCAGCCTGGTTTTCCCTTCGGATCCGTAATGCCCTACGGTCTCGACGATTGCGGGCGCCCCATCTTCCTCATCAGCACCATGGC
>JBAVAV010000578.1:0-5369 GCA_049585895.1 Candidatus Sulfotelmatobacter sp.
CACCCGGCAGCGTGCAAATCGATAACCGCAAGGGCGATATCCAGTTAAGCCTCCCGGAAAAGGCCGGGTTCCACGTGGACGCGCGCACCCGGGATGGCGAGATTCAATCCGATTTCCCGGAACTTAAAGTCCAGAACGGGGACCGGGAGGCCACTGCTATTGGCACGCTGGGCAACGGCGCCGCTCACATTGTGCTCAACAACGAGCACGCCGGCATCGAGATTCGCAAAAGCTCGCTCCAACCTCCTCGGCCGCCGGAACCGCCAGCCTCGCCCAAAGCCGGCAAGAGCCTGCCTGCTCCCAAGGAGAAAGTCGAGCCGACCGAGAACTAAGAAGATTGAATCATCGAACTAAATCATTCAGGGATGAAATGATTCAATTCTCTTCCTCACCAGCTCCTCCGCCTGAGTCAGAACCTCATCCTCGGCTAGCCTCGTTGAGTCGATGACCACCGCATCCGCCGCCGCTACCAGCGGAGACGCCGCTCGCGTGCGGTCCCGCCGGTCGCGCTCGCGCAACTCAGCCGCCACGCTGGCCGCCAATTCACCCTTGATCTTCTGTTGTTCCATGCGGCGCTGTTCGCGCACGACCGGATCGGCATCGAGAAAAATCTTCAAGTCCGCATCCGGAAAAACCTTCGTTCCAATGTCGCGGCCCTCCATGATCACGCCGCCGCCCGCTCCCATTTCGCGCTGGTGTTCCACCATCCAAGCCCGAACCTGAGGATGCACTGAAACCCGCGACGCCGCTTCCGTCACATCGCGCTCCCGAATGCGCGAAGAAACATCGCGCCCATCGAGCAACGTGCGGTTTCCGCCCATCGCGGGTTGGAGTTGAATCCGCGACTCCTGCGCCAACGTGAACAACGCCGCTTCATCGTCGAAAGACAGGTCGCGCTCGATGGCTTTGAGCGCCAGCGCCCGGTACATGGCGCCGCTTTCCAGGTTCACATAGCCCAGCTTGCGCGCCAGCCGTGAAGCAATTGTGCTTTTGCCCGCTCCCGCCGGCCCGTCGATGGCAATGATCAGTTTGCGCTGGGTTTGGTCCGTCGTCGAATCATCTTTCATCGCGAAGTTAACGATTGTACACGGGGCACTTAGAGCACCTCAGGCTTCTGGAGCCAGACACCCAGAACTTCCTCACTGCGCGATCCGGGTCGTCTCCCTGCCCGGTTTGGTTATAAGCGGGGTCATCTGGATCATGGACCGGCTGCCCACATGCACGAAACTCAGCTCGCGCGCCGAGAGCAGTGCATTCACCGCCTCTTTCACTCTCGACCGGGGCACGAAGTTGCCGAAAAAGGATTCCAATTCCGCCTGGTCGGCGGCGACCACGCAATCCAGATATTTCGAGAGCAGCGCCGAGAGCGCCTCCGCCACCGACAATCCCACGCCTTCCTTCACTGCGTCCGGCGCCCAGCGGTAAAGCACGTCCCACGACGATCCCTCGACCGGCTTGTGGTCCACGCGCGTGATGCGCAGCTTCGACCACAACTCAGAAAGCGCCTTGTCCAGCGCCGCGAGCGAAACGCTCCCGCCCAGCAAATCCTGCATCTTCGGCTTGGAGATCGGACCGTTGCGTTGAATCACGTCGAAGACATCGCAAGCCAGCTGTGAATACGGGGATCGGCTCCCTGCCCGCGGCGACAGCTTGGGATTGCGCTCGCCCGTGAGCGCATAGAAATAAGGAAATACCGAGGCCGCGAGCAGAAACGTATTGTTCTCGTCGAACAGATTGCCCTCATACACCGACTGCTCGCGTAAAAGCCGGACCATGAGTTCGGTCGCCTCGGCCGCCCGCGGATCGGAATAAGCCTGCTGCCAGGTCGGAAGACGCGTGTCCCCTCCCACGAATGCGCCGATGAATGTAGGCACCGGGACCGATGGCCGAGCCGGGAACATCAGGCAGAATCCCACGCTCTCAAGGAACGACCGCGCCTCTTCGATCGTCCGGATGGGCTTACCGTCCAGCCGCCATTTCTCGCGACGAAGTTGTTGTAAATCTTGATCGTTCATAGAAAAGCTGTCAGCTGTCAGCCTTCAGTCATCAGCAAAACCGCCACGCATTCACGAAATGATGGATGACTGCTTCAAGCAAAGTAGTCCCGACTTTACTGCTAGCTGATAGCTGACGGCTGACGGCTAGATTCTCTTAAACGCCTGCTGAATCTCCTTTACAGAATAGCGCAGCACCACGGGCCGTCCGTGCGGGCAGCTCATTGGATGCTCGGTCTTGGCGAGTTCCGCAAGCAGCCACGCCATCTTGTTCTGCTCCAGCGGCATGTTCACTTTGATTGCCGCATGGCACGCGATGGAAGCCGCAATGCGCGCCCGAATCTTTTCCAGGTTCAGCGACTGCTCTTCCCGCGAAATCTGGTCGAGCAGTTCGTGCAGCATGCGCTCAACCGCGGCCGCATCCACGCCTGCAGGGGCGACCTTCACGGCCACGCTGCGTGCGCCAAACGGCTCGGCTTCGAATCCGTTGTGCTGTAATTCATCGGCAATCTCGGCAAACACCGCCTGTTGCGCCGGAAAGAGTTCCAGCACAATCGGCATCAACAGGCGCTGGCTTTCGACTCTTTGCGCTGCGCGCTGCTTCAGCACACGCTCAAACAAAACACGCTCGTGCGCCACGTGCTGATCGATAATCCATAGTCCGTCTTCGTTCACTGCCAGAATGAACGAATTGCGGATCTGCCCCAGCGGCCTGAGAGTGGCCAGCGCATCCAGCGTCGGCTCTTCTTCGCGAACTTCAAGCGCGGGAGCGCAGCCGTTATCCGGAATCGTCCTAAGGCCGCTGGTTCCAAGCCCGCGCGCCACCGGAATTGCCGCATTCGCCTCGACCGCGATTCCACCTTCAAACTGAAACCGTGCGGAAACCGGCGGCGCACTTGGCGCTTGCAACGCAAAACCTCCTCCCGGCGCAGGATCGTAAAACGCTCGCGCAGCAGCCGGTCCCGTCGCGGAAACAGCCCCTGAAGAATCCTCCCAATCCCGCGCCCCCGGCGTCAGCGATGAACTCGCCGTCGCATGCGCCCGAATCTCCGTTGTGAATTGCGGCGCCGGACGCGCCTTCATCAGTGCCGCCCGTACCGAGTCGCGCACAAAATCGTGCATTACCGTCTGCTGCCGGAAGCGCACCTCCGTCTTCGAGGGATGCACATTTACGTCCACCTCGCCCGTGGGCAACTCCAGAAACAGCAGCACCACAGGAAATACCGTCGGCGGAATAATATTGCGATACGCCTCGGTCAGACCATGCTGCACCGTCCGGTCGCGAATCAGCCTCCCGTTGACAAATACAAAAATCGAATTGCGGTTCAACTTCTGAATCTCGGGCTTGGAGACAAATCCATGAATTCGCATTTCACCCGGCGTAGCGCCAGAGCCTGCCCTGAGCGGAGCCGAAGGGTCCCGCCAGCCCTCGTCGTCTTCATCCTCTTCCTGTTTTCTCCACGGCGGAGGTTGCGGCAAACCCACGCGCTCCAGCGGCTGCACCGCCGCCACCGCGATTAACTGATCAAGCGTCTCCTTGCCAAAGACCTGATAGACGCGCTCGCTGTATCCCGCCACCGGAGGCGCAACCAGCATGGCATTGGTGGCCGTGTGCAGCTCGAAATGCTTCTCCGGATGCGCCAGCGCGTAGTGCGTGACCAACGACGCAATGTGCGACAGTTCGGTCGACTCCGCCTTCAAGAACTTCTTCCGCGCCGGCGTATTAAAGAAGAGGTCGCGCACGGTGAGCGAAGTCCCAACCGGCAGCCCGGCTTCTTCCACGCGCGCCATCCTGCCGCCGTTGATTTCAATCACCGTTCCGGATTCACTCTCGGCGCCCTCCGCGGCGCGCGTCTCCAGCCTTAACCGCGATACCGAAGCGATCGAAGGCAGCGCCTCGCCTCGAAATCCCAGCGTGGCCACGCTGAGCAGGTCTTCTGCGTCTTTGATCTTTGACGTTGCGTGCCGCTCAAACGCCAGCATGGCGTCGTCGCGCACCATGCCGCATCCATTATCGGTGATCTGGATCAGCTTCTTGCCGCCCGCTTCGATACTGATCTTGATCCGGGTCGCGCCCGCATCCAGCGCGTTTTCGAGCAACTCCTTTACCACCGAAGCAGGCCGCTCCACCACCTCGCCCGCGGCGATCTTGTTGGCAACGTGCTCGGGAAGAACGTGAATGCGGCCCATGGGGCAGTTGGCACTTCTCGGTTTCGGTTGAAACGGCAGTGGTCAGTTTCGCAGATGAGAAGCGGAAGGTAAAGGAACCTAAGAATGGGGTTTGCACTAAGCGAGGTGGCCAACTGTCGGCATCTCAGCCTTTAGTTCCCAGGCGAGGGCACCGGCACACCACGGCCACGCTTTGGTATCAGACGCACGGCAAATTGGTGAAAGAAAAACGTCCCGTCCGGATCTCTTGTCGGGGTCGCGAGGATCGTAGAACACAAGGACCGCATTGTCACCACGATGCCTCAACGGCCCTCTGCCCCCGCGCCTCTCTTGACGGTGGTCGAAGAACTGGTAAGTGATCCCCCTCCTGAAGAAGTCTGGATCCATCCCGATGATCGTTCCGATGACCTTCCAGCTTCGCCGCAGGAACAGCCGTTCATTCAACCATCTGAGGTTGGCGAGAAGGATTATCCATCCCACTCCGCAGGCGAATTCTGCCGCGTAGAGGGTCCATGCAGGCCCGAAAAGAGCCTGCCATGAAATCGGCACGGTAAACACCACAAACAGGGAAGCTGCGGCCAGCAGAGCGCAAGCCAGCAATTCCGCAAGACGTCGCGTACGCAGGTGCACAACGAGCTCCTGTTCATATCCCTGTAGCGGACAGGGCGTGCCCAAAATAACCACCGAAGGTGAATTTGTTGAATCCTCGTCGGCGACCGGCCAGGGTATCGAAAAAGCCCCGCTCCATCTCCGGAAAATCGACAGTCCGCCAATAAACAGTGCTAGGGACACAAACGCTGCGGGAACGAGGGCAATGCGCAGGTCCATCGCGATGATCGAGACGGCAGCCATCAGGCCGTAAATCACACTCAACAATCGAGCGTGTGGGGTTGCAAGCATCGTCTCATTGCCTGGGATCCTTTGACTAAGCCGCGACTCCGACTCATTCAGCTTTGCGGCCAACCGCAATCCCTAACTCCCTTAACTGCTTCTCGCTCACCGGCGTGGGCGCATCAACCATCAAATCCACCGCCCGCGCGGTCTTGGGGAACGGAATCACCTCGCGCAAACTTTCCGCCCCGGCCAGAATCATCACGATTCGGTCGAGCCCCAGCGCAATCCCGCCATGCGGAGGCGTGCCGTACTCCAGCGCCTCGAGAAAAAATCCAAACCGCGCCCGCGCTTCTTCTTCCGTCATGCCTAGAG